>CAUVHB010000336.1:0-2502 GCA_963551335.1 uncultured Treponema sp. | reverse complement strand
TTTGCTGTTTGCTCCAACATAGTGATGGAGTTTAAATAATCTTTTTCCACATTGCTCAAGGTCTTGGTCTTGTATTTTTTATATTCTGCGATTGCTTTTTTCTTTGCTTGTTCGTTTGAAATTTGTCCGGCATTGTCCAGCACATTGCGCCCTGTGGTTCTAAGAATGTTGTCCAGTTCTCTTACAAAATCTGCCATTCTCATCTCCCGTTCTTCTATGGCATTCAGTTCAGCCAAATCAAAATAGGCGGACACTAAATTATTGAGTACTTTAAGCTCTTTTTCTTCCAGATAGTTTTTAGCAATCATTGCTTCTGCCTGTGTCGGCTCATCACCTTTGAAGTTCGTAAGTCCTGCAAAGGGCTTGTTGCTGTCTACCCGGAAATAGATAGTTTCACTTGCGGTATGACCATAGGCTGCATAGTGCAGTTTATTTTGTACTATTTTGAAGAACTCAATGCTTTCAGGACTCTTGGGGTTATAATCGGAGGCTGTGGCATATAAGTCTAAAACTTGCCGGTACATAACCTTTTCGCTGGAACGAATATCTCGGATTCTTTCCAACAGCTCTTTCCAGTAGTTCGCGCCCCCCAAGTTCTTAAGCCGGTCATCGTCAAGAACAAAACCTTTTATGATGTATTCTCGCAATCGTTGAGTAGCCCATTGACGGAAATGCGTAGCAATGATACTTTTGATGCGATAACCAACTGAAATGATTACGTCTAAATTATAGTATGTAAGTTGGCGGCGTACCTCTCTTGTGCCTTCATTTTGAACTGTCAAGGATTTCTTGACAGTTGCTTCGGGAAGGAGCTCTTCCTCGTTGAAAATGTTTTGAACGTGAAGGTTGACATTTTGCTTCGTCGTATCAAATAGCTCTGCAATTTGCTGTTGTGTTAGCCACACCGCCGTCTCATCTTCCACTCTTACATCTATTTGTACAGCGCCATCTTCACGCTGATAAAGTATGATTTCTCCTTTTTGTCCTTCCATATTCATCTACCTCTCCAACTCCGCTATTATTTTGTCGATATCTGCCCGCAGTGTGTCTATCCGTTTGACTGTTTCAGCTACTTCGGTATTGAGTTTGACAATATCTATTACCTCCCGCTTATCTTCCGCTTCCACATACGAGCTTACGGAAAGGTTGTAATCGTTTTCTGCAATTTTGCTGTTTTCAACCGATACGGCGGTATACAGGACATCTTCTTTTTTCTCAAAGAGGCTGAGAATTTTTGTAATATGTTCATCGGTTAGTACATTGTTATTTGTTTCTTTTTTAAAAAATGCCTCTCCGCTGGCATCTATGAACTGTGTCTTGGTATCCGGCTTGTGCTTGGAGAGTACGAGTATATTTACGGCAATGCTTGTACCATAGAACAAGTTAGGCGCTAGCGAGATAACTGTTTCCACAAAGTTATGCTCTACCAGATATTGCCGTATTTTCTTCTCAGCTCCGCCCCGATAAAAGATACCGGGAAAGCATACGATAGCCGCGCGCCCCTTAGCCGAAAGATAGCTGAGAGAATGTAATACAAACGCAAAGTCGGCTTTGGACTTGGGAGCCAGCACACCGGCAGGATCAAATCGGTCATCATTGATGAGCGTAGGATCATCACTCCCAACCCAATTTACCGAATAAGGCGGATTGGACACAATGGCATCAAAGGGTTTATCGTTGCTATGTTGAGGATTGAGGAGCGTATCGCCCAAGGCAATATTGAACTTGTCGTAATTGATATTGTGCAGGAACATATTCATACGAGCCATATTGTAATTGGTATGATTTATCTCCTGTCCGAAGAATCCTTCTTCTATGAGATGGTTGTCGAACTGCTTTTTTGCTTGCAGCAGCAAAGAACCCGAACCGCAAGCGGGGTCATAAATTTTATTGACAGATGTTTGCCCACACAAAGCCAATCGAGCTATCAGCTTAGATACATACTGTGGAGTAAAAAACTCTCCGCCGGATTTACCGGCATTGGCCGCATAGTTGGAAATGAGAAATTCGTAGGCATCACCAAAAAGATCAATCTCATTGTCTTCAAAGTTGCCGAAATCCAATCCTTCTACACCTTTTATCACTGCCGCCAAGCGTTTATTTTTATCCGGAACACTATTGCCTAAACGGTTACTCGTAGTATCAAAGTCGGCAAAAAGCCCCTTGATGTCTTTTTCTGAAGGATAGCCATTGGCTGAATTTTCTATTGCATCAAATATCTCAGCCAAATTCGTATTCAAGTTGGGATTCGTATTGGCATTCTTGGCAATATTTACAAACAATTGGCTGGGATAGATGAAATATCCTTTGGTTTTGGTAATATCATCTTTTATTTGGGGAGTAATGCGATCATCGACCATGTTTACATAGTTGATACTCTTATCACCTCCCTCTACGAAACGGGTGAAGTTTTCGCTTATGAACCGATAAAACAGCGTTCCTAAAACAAACTGCTTAAAATCCCAGCCATCTACAGCGCCGCGTACCTCGTTGGCGATTTTC
>CAUVHB010000335.1:0-2502 GCA_963551335.1 uncultured Treponema sp. | reverse complement strand
GCGTTTTCCGCATGATGATTTTTCATAGCCGCCCCATTTTTTGCAAGAATGCACGTTTGTTTTTAACGCCCGCCTTGTCATACATAATGGTAAGGTAGTTTACAACGGTTTTTTCAGTAATGCCAAGCGCTGCGGCAACGTCTGCGTTTGTGCTGTGAAGCGTGAGCGCCTCTGCAACGAGTCTTTCCTTTTTGGTAAAGGTCTGCGCTATATCGCGGACTTCGAGCAAACCTGTAACCAGTTCCGCCTGAATGTATGATTTTCCGCTCATAACGGCGTTAATTGCCGCAAGCAAGATGGTTTCGTCTGCATTTTTGGAAACAAAACCTTTTGCTCCAACTACCGCGCTCGTTGCGTGTTCTACAAATCCGCCTGAGTCATGGCTGGAGTATGCGATGCACGGAATACCGAGTGCAGTCAAACGGCGGATAATTTCAAAACCGCAATTTTCTTCGTAACCGGCTGTCGTGTATTTCACTTTAAACGAAATATCCACGATGGCGATACGAGCGATACAGCCGTTTTGTGCTTCCGGAGTCAGCGCCTCATTTGCCTGTGGTTTTATTCGTGCGGAAGGTGTACTAGTTGCCGTTTCTCGACTGCACTCCGCAGCGGAGGTGTTGCTTGACGGGATCGTTGCAACAATGAAGTCTATTATTTTTTCACATTCCGCCCACGTGCCGGCTTCGTGCGTAACCTTGTAGGGTGAATACGTTTCTATCCAATTTTTTATGCCATTCCGTAACAGCGCGTGGTCATCGCAAAGAATAATATTTTGAGCCATAACTGCATTTTACATGAAAAACACGGTAATTTATAGGGAGTTTAGTCCCGGTTTCAAAGAAGCATAGCAAATAATCATACAAAGTGGTCGAGGCTGATTTTTAGTACACCCCGGTAATCTTCGGAATCCGCCAAAGCGCACTATAACCGCTGATATTCGGCGTTGCTTCCTCCCAAATCGATCTGAAAGCATAGCTTCGCGCTTTTTCCGTTGTTTTACCGTTCGGCAACAACGGCGTTTGTGTTTGATACCCTCGCGAGAACGCAATATGATAGGCATCCAAATTACCGAAATACCATCGACCTTTATCGGCAATGCCAGTATCCAACGGAACACCGGAAGCAAGCGCCGGATCAGCGGGAACCCAGCCGAAGCCGTTTATATAGAACTCCGCCCACCAATGCAGTACCGCTTTTTGCTCCGCGCCAACCAATAACCCAGCAGTCGGAATAGCCGGCACCCCTGCAGCGCGAGCTAATGTACAAAACAAGAGCGCAAGGTCATACGCGCTGCCACTTTTCTCTTCTAAAGCAGTAAGAATAGAGCGGCCTGCATCTGCCGCACTGCTTTCCCGCGCTTTTATCTCAGAAGTTAAAAAGGTGTAAATACGCCGTGCTTTATTATAAGGATTCGTTTCAGGGCCGATAATCTGCCGGCACACTTTTTTAATAACGGCATTATCTGCGGGAAGAAAATCATCGGATTCGGTATACGCAGTATATAACAACGGATTATTGTATTCCGTCCGCCTGAGAGAAGCAACATTGACATTTGTTTCCACTTTACTGCGAGATACGCTGTATTCCTGCCGTATCTGTATCTTACTGTTGTGTTCGACATTATGAAAACGGTAAATGCTCGCCCCCTGATAGGACGGTACAAACGGCTCCGGTTGCACCGCGTTAATAGTAACAATACGCTGTGTTTCCGTTTTTTGCGGCAGCGGTATCTGCAAAAAGAACGTATTCGGTGTCTCGGCCAGAAAATCAGAAATTTCCACTTCAGAAACAAGTCGATAGGTTCTCGTGTCCGTATAGGTTTTAGCCCCGTACTTATTTTTTAACCGGAATGGGGCAGGATTACTGATACCCGCTTCGGTAATCACCACGACGTTTCCCGTATCCGCAGCGTCGGGTACCCGTATTCTCAATTCACGATCGCTCCAAAATTCGTAATCAAAGTCCGAGTCAGTGCATTCAGCGCCGCTCAGAATCGCTTCTTGTGCGCTCGTTTGCGCATACATCGTGTGCTGCGCTCCTGTAAATAGCACGACCGACTCATTCCGTGCATGACCGAAGTTTTTACCATGGATAGAGATAATATCTCCCACATTCCCGGAATCTGCCTCCAAAGACTCGATAAACGGAAGATTTTCCTCTGAAGTATGTTTTAAGCTGATCGGAAAGACTGACCGGTTCACCAACATGACGGCATTCCCCTGTTTATTCTTAGTTACCACATACAGTATATCTTCATAGAGCGTATCAGGCGCTTCAAAAACAATTTTTGTATCTGTCCATTCAATGCACCGATCCGATTTGATTTTATGATTACCGAGCATCAGCCATGAATGAATTGACGGTTGCCCAAAGTATTTACCAGCTACGGTAACCCGTTCGCCGGGTGCGGTAACTTGAGGGGACACATCAATGATAACATTGGAACGAATGGTAGAGCGAGAAAAGAAAATAATACCGCTCACTATACCGCCGATGAGA
>CAUVHB010000334.1:0-2507 GCA_963551335.1 uncultured Treponema sp. | reverse complement strand
TCGCATTTACGTTATTACCAAGAATGCAATCATTCCCGACAACACGGTGATTTAACAAAAAGGGCAGCCGCTTGCAGTTTCTCTCAGCGGTTGCCCTACCCTGCTGAATTTTTCTTTACTTTATATGTTTTATTTTATATTCCTGATAATTTTCCGTCTATAACGTCTTTTTAAACCATGTAATCGTTTCGCCGGTAAGGGTATGCAGCATACTTAAATCACCGGAGAATACAAGGAACGTATGATCAGCGCCTTCCAGAATAAGGGCGCGACTTTTTTTGTTCTTGGCGCCGGCTGCTATTGTTTGTGCCACAGAAGGAAGCACTACATCATCTTTGGAGCCTGCAATAGCTAAAATCGGGGCTTTAATCGCAGCAAGCTCCGCCGGATAATCGATTGCCATTGCATTTTCATAATAAGCGGGACTTTGTTTAAGCGGCGGTCGCCATGAATAAGTTACTTCATAATAGCCGTTTTTCTTTGCTATTTCGTATTGCTCTTGTTCCCCGCTTTTCTGATCGTAGGCGCCAGCCCATGTAAGCACGCTTTTGAAGACATCATTCCGCGCAGCCGCTAAAAGAGCGAGCCTTCCGCCTTGACTCCATCCCATAATCCCGATTCTTTTTGCATCGATATTTTTCAATGCGCTCAGATACCGATAACAGCGCATAGCATCTTCAATACCTTTATCATAGGTAAAGTCGATATAATCTCCCTTACTGTCGCCGTTTCCGATGTAATCAAACCGAATGGTGGCAATACCGGCACGTGCCATTTCAGGCGCAGTGTAATCGTAGGCCATACCTGCCTCATGGCGGTTTGAACCGTTACCATGCAGCATCACTACCGCAGGAAACTTTTCGCCGGCTTTTCCTTTAGGAAGGGTCAATGTAGCAGGAATTTCGTGATCTCCCGCAGTGATAAATATATCTTGTTCGGTATATTCATACTCTTTCGCACCTGCAGAGGCAAAAACCGGTATCAGCGTTATAGCCAATACACATACAACACAAAGCAATTTTTTCATACTATCTCCTATAAAAAACTGTTGCCGCGGATTGTAGCACTTTACGAACCGCTCTACAATATCACGCATTGCATCACGTTAAATCTAACCGAAAAAGCAGCGGTGCATCTACTGCGCCCCGCATTGCAAAACACTGCCCTTTTTGTTACAGTGAACAGCGATGAAGCTCATACTGGCGCCGCTTGCAAATATCAGCCATTCGGGATTGCGGATGCTGATTCACACGTTCGGCGATCCTGACGAATATTTTACCGAGATGATTCACGCGCCGTCGCTGCTTGCCGGCGGGCAGTTTGAACAGTGGTATCTGCGAGCAAATCCCGTACCCGAAAAACTGGTGTGGCAGCTGACCTCGCCTCAGGCGGAGAGCTTCGCACAGGCGGTGCCGCTGGTGTTGCAGCGCGGCGGCATCGGAATTGACTTAAACATGGGCTGTTCTGCTCCGCCGATTGTGCGGACGGGGGCAGGTATTGCATGGATGCTCAAGCCGCTGAACACGACAGCCGAAGCGGTGCGCTCGGTAAAACACGCGCTTGCGGCATATTCTACGGAACAAGGCAAGTCGTTTAGACTGAGCGTCAAGCTAAGGCTCGGCGCTACTATCGATTATGCGTGTCTTTTACGCTTTTGCACGATGCTGATTGATGAAGGCGTCCAGCTTATTACAATACATCCGCGCCTCCAACGACAAAGCTATGCGCGCCCAGCCCTTCACGAATACACGGCGGCGCTTGCGAAGGATTTGCCGATTCCGGTATACGGTAATGGAGACATCAATTCTGCAGAGAAACTGCACACCGCCGCGCAGCGCTATTCATGTGCGGGTTGGATGATTGGACGCGCAGCAGTACAGATGCCGTGGATTTTTGAAGCAATTCGCCGCAAACACGCCGCCAGATTGGGACAAGGAGAACCCCGTGCCGCCGGAATTAACAACCTCAACGCCGCCGATTTAGATACCAGACCGCATTGTATCGACCTTGAACAAACGGCGGTATCGTTTTTGCACTACCTCGAAACTGAACAACCGCCGGAATTCTTCCTTACGCGAGCGCAGCGGTTCTTTCAGTTTTATTGCGACAACTTTTCGTTTGCACACTATTGCAGAACGCAGCTGCTGCGGGCGCAGAGCCGGGAAGAGATGGAACGCACGCTGCATACGTACTTTGAACAGGCACCTGATGATAAAATGCTTCAAATGTAAAGTTTTTGGTTAATTTCCCGATGCTTATTAAATGAAAGTGTGTTATTATTAGAAAAGGGAACCTCTAAAAACTTCAGTTTTGAGAGGTTTTCTTTAATCTTATTTGCGATGTTGTGATGAAAAATGTACATCCTTGCTCTGCCCAACAAAATATATCCGTATATTTTGTTGGACGTCGAGTTTTTTGCTTGAGCAAAAAACATCGCTTCTGAGCAAAACCACGGACATCCGTGTCCGTATTGACGGCGAGTTTTAGTCTTACGCCTAAAACATCGC
>CAUVHB010000333.1:0-2518 GCA_963551335.1 uncultured Treponema sp. | reverse complement strand
GCAAAAAACTGTCCAAAAATGAAAGTTTTTGGAACACCTCATTCTCGATTAAAAGGAGTTATGGATGGAAAAGATTCTTTGGTCGGAAAATAAGCTTCCGAAAACAGACAACAAACAGCTCGCGGTGATGGCTTTAGACGAAATTAATAAGGCATATACATTTCATAAAAGCTTTCCGCAGTATGCGCCGACACCGCTGGTACCGTTAAAAAATATGGCGGATATGCTCGGCGTTGGGTCGGTATTTATCAAAGATGAATCATGGCGCTTTGGTTTAAACGCTTTTAAAGTACTCGGCGGTTCCTTTGCAATGGCAAAATACATTGCGAAGCAGCTTAAAAAAGATGTTTCGGAACTCCCCTACGATGTATTAACCGGCGAAAAACTGCGGAAAGAATTCGGACAAGCCACATTTTTTACCGCAACCGATGGAAATCACGGACGCGGCGTAGCCTGGGCTGCAAATAAACTCGGTCAAAAATCGGTCGTACTAATGCCCAAAGGTTCGACAAAAACTCGTTTCGATAATATCGCAAAAGAAGGCGCAAAGGTTACCATAGAAAACGTCAACTACGACGAATGTGTACGTATGGCAGCTGCACTTGCTGCAAAAACAGAACACGGTGTTATGGTACAGGATACGGCATGGGACGGGTACGAAGAAATCCCCGCATGGATTATGCAGGGATACGGAACGATGGCGCTCGAAGCTGCCGAACAGCTCAAAGCAGCAGGAGTAGACCGCCCCACCCATATCTTTGTACAGGCAGGTGTCGGTTCCCTCGCAGGAGCCGTACAGGGGTATTTTAAAAACCTGTTCCCCAATAATTGCCCCATTACCGTTGTAGTGGAAGCCCGTGCTGCAGACTGCTTGTACCGATCGGCGACGGCAGCGGACGGCAAGCCTCATTTTGTAACGGGGGACTTGCAAACAATTATGGCAGGACTCGCATGCGGCGAACCGAACACCATTTCTTGGGATATCCTAAAGAATAACACCAGTTGCTTTGTTTCCGCACCCGATTGGGTTTCCGCCCGCGGTATGCGTATGCTTGCGGCGCCCATCAAGGGAGACACGCCGGTTACCTCAGGAGAATCGGGCGCCGTCCCATTCGGTCTGTTATCTTCCATTATGCAGCACGATGATATGAAAGATTTACGCGCGGCATTAAAGCTCGATAAGAACTCAAAGATACTGTGTTTCTCAACTGAAGGAGATACCGATCCCGATATGTATAAAAAAATCGTTTGGGAAGGTTTCTATCCGTCGATCTAATAAGACACTCTAAGTAAATTAAACTTTTTTGTGCGAAATTTTTTCTTAAAAATTTCGCATATTTTTTTTTCGTAGACCGGCTCCCCAACACCGGCGCTCTGACACTTGTATGTTCCCGCCTAATCGGCTATTATACCCGCCACAGAGTTTTGCGTATCCCATGATTTGACGCTTCTTTGAACACAGGCGAAAATTAATAATGATGTCTCCATTGAGGTTTTAATGCAACTGACAAATATGCAGTTTATCATATTCACTATGCTGATTCCTTGCACCATATCAGCTCTCTTTGTATATTTTGTGATTCTTTTTGCAAAACGACACAACTTATACGATGATGTCGGTGGGAGAAAAATTCATTCGGGAAAAATTCCGCGCTTAGGCGGTATCGGTTTTTTTTTCGCCTTTGTAGTGAGCGTCTTTATCACCTCTTTCACATTTCCGGGCAGTATCGTTATAACCCGTCAGTTCACAGCTATTATTATCGGAGGCTGCTTGATTTTTTTCATGGGGTTGTGGGATGACCTAAAAAATTGGCGGGCTATCCATAAACTGATCATTCAACTCATCGCGGCCGGTATCGTTGCGTATGCAGGCTTCCGCTTTACCCGCATCAGTTTTGCTCCTCTTGGTCTTTTTATCCCTTTCGGTATTTTTGCATATCCGATAACGGTACTCTGGGTTGCAGGAGTTACCAATGCCGTAAACTTAATGGACGGCATCGACGGACAAGTAGGCTGTTTAAGCGTCTCATTGCTCATCAGTTATATCGTTTTATTTTTTAAAGATGCTCCGCCTTATTTTTCTATGATCTATTCCTGCATCATCTTGGCTGCTGCAATCATAGGCTTTTTATTTTTTAATCTTTCCCATCCTACCGCAAAAATATTTATGGGTGATGCAGGTTCTCAATGTCTCGGCTTTGCGCTTGCAATACTCCCGCTCGTACCGAGAAACGACGGATATGAAACTGCGGCAATCCCTTTCGCGATTATTTTTATGATGCTCCCTATTTTCGATATGATTGCTGCAATTTGGCGGCGAGTGCGGGAGAAGAGACCGATACGGGAAGGTGATAGGATGCATCTTCATCATAAATTGATGCTCATCGGCTATTCTCCGCGGGGAGCGCTAGTTGTTGTGATGACCCTACAGATAATTATTGATATATTTGTTACGCTTGCGGTTATTTTTCAGGGACTTATGGCGCTCGTAACGCTGATAGGGCTATTACTGGTTGGA
>CAUVHB010000332.1:0-2538 GCA_963551335.1 uncultured Treponema sp. | reverse complement strand
ATGATAACCCTTCCTTTTGCTTATGGGAAACGATATATTAATCTTCATAGTCTGCGGTATCATTTTGCCGGTTCGGAAGCAATATTTGTGAATCTTCCGTTACAGGTTAAAATCGAAGTACCTGATGATGTGCGCTATGTCTATATCGGCGATTTTACCTGCAAATGCAGCAAGCCGTTTTATGATATAACCGATGTAAAACGAACTGATAATTTTGATGCCGCTGCACAGGCTGTCAAGAAAGTCTACGGAAAAGATGCTGAGCTTGAGCGGGTTCCGTTGATTCCATTGAATAAGGAAGATTAGGGCATCTTCAAAAAATTAAGGTATCGTTTTAAGCGTTTTCCATTAACACTTAAAGAAGGTTGACAAGGTTTTGTATGGAATTTGAAAAGATTATTCCCGCCTCCGCTCTTGCGGCGGTGCCGTGCGGAAGCGGATTAACGGTTGACGGCAGCGTACTTGCCTCCTTTACCGAGCAGGCATTTAAGCGCTTATCCTTTACTTTCCCTGAAGAGCATTTGGAAAGTTTGCTAAATGTTGCCTGCGATCTTGCATCTTCGGAGAATGACCGGCTTGTTGCGGTTAAACTGTTGGAAAATACCGTCATCGCAGCAAAAGGTACGCTGCCGCTCTGTCAGGATACGGGCGTTGCGCAAGTCTTTGCATGGAAGGATACCGCTGTGTCTTCGGTCTTAGCCGCTGCGAACGGAGCGGCTCAGTTCGGCTCCGATACTGAGGCGCTTACGGCTGGTGTCGGAAAGGCGTATAAAGAGAATAATCTGAGGTTTTCCATCAATGTTCCGTCTTCACTTTTTGATGAAAAAAATTCTGCGACCAATTTACCGGCTCAAGTCGATGTATTTAGTACAAATGGAGACGGTGAGCCTTCGTACCGTTTCTTGTTCTGCGCGAAAGGCGGCGGGTCTTCCAATAAAACGGACTTTACCTGTGCGACCAAGGCGCTTTTAAACCCGCAATCCTTTGAACGCTTTTTGCAGACAAAAATTGCCGCCCTTGGAACCGCCGCCTGTCCGCCGTACACGATTGCCGTTGTTATTGGTGGTTTGAGTCCCGAACAAAACTTACAAACGCTTAAGTTGGCAACAACTGGCTATTGGGATGCGGTGGCGGCGTTGAACAAGAGCGGCGGCGCGATCCGCTGGACTGACACGGTTGGCGGAGTGCGCCCGTTGCGGTGTCAGGATTGGGAAGAACGGGTCTTGCGCATCGCTGCGGAAACGGGTTTAGGCGCCCAGTTTGGCGGCTCTCATCTTGCAGCGCATGCCCGTGTGTTCCGCTTGCCGCGGCATGGAGCAAGCTGCTTTGCCTCTATTGGCGTGTCCTGTAATGCCCACCGAAACCTCGTTGGCTATATCAGCCGCGAAGGCGCCTTTTTGCAAAAAAATGTTTCCGATCCTCAGCCTTTCTTTGAAAAAGCCGCGGCATATACCGCAGGCGCCGATGCGCGGCATCGAGAACCGGTCAAGGTTGAGCTTAGTTCCATCGACGCCGCCCGCGCTCAGTTGTCCAGCTATCCGGTAGGTCAGGCATTTCTCTTTTCAGGAGAAATTTTAGTTGCGCGCGATGCGGCGCATGCCCGTTGGAAAGCGTTGCTGGAAAGCGGAAAGCCGCTGCCCGATTATACACTGCACTATCCGATTCTCTATGCCGGACCGGCGGAAACACCGAAAGGCGCCGTTATCGGCAGCTTTGGACCGACGACGGCAAACCGTATGGATCCCTATGCCGACGATTTGATGAGCAGGGGCGCTGCTCTGATTACCATTGCCAAGGGGAACCGATCGGAACTGTGGCGCACTGCCTGTAAAAAATACGGCGCCTTTTACCTCGGCACCATCGGCGGCGCGGCGGCGCTCATTGCAGAAAAGCATATCACGGCGCGGGAAGTCCTCGACTATCCCGATTTAGGGATGGAAGCCGTACAGCTGATTTCGGTTAAGGATTTGCCGGTCTTCTTGATTACGGATGATAAGGGCAACGATTTTTACGCATCGCTATAAATCGTCGCTTAAAAATCAGGGATGCCCCGCACGAATCAGCTGAGCATCCCCGATAGGTGGGAATCTTATTTTTTTGCTTGTATCTTATCTTTTTCCTTTCGTACTTTTTGATCCAACACATCCATCAATTTATTGACCCCTGCTTTAAAGTCATAATCTTCGGTGGAAACGTGTGCCGTTCCGCCCTTAAAATTGACGGTGCATTCATAGGTAAACTTTTTGTCGAATTTTATTGTGCAGAGGACATCGACAATTAAATCTTCCGCATACTTAATCCGTTCAAATTTCTTGTGTACGAAAGTTTTTTGATCTTCGTCCAGCGTAAATTTTACCGCCTGTAAATTGATGTTCATAGCAGACCTCCTAACGGTATCAGGTGTGTCAAGACGCCGCAAAAGAACTGCCTTTTGAAGCGCTTCCTCTTTCGGAGTATTCTAAAATGGTTTAAGTGTTTTTAGAATGTCTCTTCTCTATAAGTATACGCTATAAAATGTAAAAAGTCGAGGAAATTCCG
>CAUVHB010000331.1:0-2548 GCA_963551335.1 uncultured Treponema sp. | reverse complement strand
TTGGGTTTGCAGGAACAATATTTGCAAGATTATCCCAGTGTTCTGCGATTTTTCCATCTGAATCAAAGCGGAAAATATCAAATGCAACCTGTTCACCTGCACCTGCAAAGTTATAGACAGTTTGCATAAAAACTTTATCGCCATCTTCAAAAGCACGGATTGTCTTGAGCGTGGTTTTTACAGGAGCGCTTGCAAGATATGCAACTGCACCAACAAACGCTTCTGCACCTGTTCCGTAAGCGAGGTTGTGCTGAATATAGCCTTCTGCCAAAAGCGAACGAGCCTTTTCTGTGTCGCCTGATGCGAATGTTCCGATGAGTGCCCGTGCCTTTTCAATTTGTGTCATGGAGTTCTCCCTTGCAGTCTTTCCCGCCGTCATTGATTTTGTTGTGTTGCAGCTGATGGCTGTAGTTGCTGCCAGACCAATAATTACCATTAGCAAAAGCGATTTTTTCATTTTATCTCCTTGCGGCGTATTTATCGCCAAATAAGTTTTAGATGTAACGTCTGCTATTACATCTAAATACAAGATAGCGCGCTTTTGTTGTAATGTCAATGGTTACAATAAAAGTTTTTTGATTTTTTTTTACCGAAAGTTGCCTTGTGGGCAATCCCATAATACTCTTTATATTGCGAAATTCCTACCCCTAAAATTTTATAGTTGCAAACGCCATAATTCTATAGTAAAATATCTCTATAATAAATAGTGGTTTTTTAAATATTAAAAGTTATGCTCATACACAGATACTCACACGGAACACTGTAAAAAAACGCCGATATAGCATCGGGCTGCGGTTAAGAATTCTGTTGATTGGACTTTTTGTGTTTTCTTTTGCGCTCATTCTTGCGGTGGTACATATACGGGTGAATAAAACTGTTGCAGCGGAAGAAATAGAAAATATCAAAACGATTGCGCGCGGCAAAGCGGACGAAATTGGCGAATGGCTTGCAGGGACAAACAATATGCTGCAAGCGTATGCAGAAACAGATGAGATGAAATCCGATGACTGGAATATCATTCAGCCGCTGCTTATCAAAGCATATAACCGAATGGCTGATTCACGGTATCTTTTTTTAGCCTATGTAAGAGCGGGAGGAGAAGGTTGGACGTCGAAGGGAAAATATTTGGATGCGCGGCCTTTGCCGTATTTTAAGCCGATTATCCACGAAAATCAGGATCACTATATTACGAATCCCTTTGTGGGGGCTACCACCAATGCGGCGCTTATTATTATTGGGCATGGCATACGCGATGCGGCAGGAAAAAATCAGGGGATTATGATTGCAGGGGTTGACGGTACATCGATTTCAAGCATTGCTGAAAAGATAAATATCGGCGGCAGCGGCTACGGTGTCATTGTGGATAATGCGGGAGTTTTTGTTGCGTATCCCGATGTTGAGCAAGTGATGAAGCTGAATATTAAGGAGCTGGATAGACAAGGTTTTACCGGTATGAGTGAGATTGGCAATGATATGATTAATGGGGTTGAAAACATACGTACCTTTACCAAGGATGGAGAAAAATATTTTATGGTATATAGCCCTATTCCGCATTCGCCGCAATGGTCGCTCGGTCTCGTCATTCCTTCCGCTTATGTGAATCGGCTAACCGGTATGGTAGTAAAAAATTTGATACCCTATCTTATTGCGCTGATGATCTTTATTATTATCGTAAGCTTAGTTATGACTGCAAAAATTTCCCGAACGCTTACACAAACATCCGATATGCTGAAGGAGATTGCTCAAGGTGATGGTGATTTAACAGTGTCGTTGCCTGTAAAAGGAAATGATGAATTGACCGATATTGCCGATTACTTTAATCAGACCATTCAAAAAATTGCTCATGCTGTGCAGTCGGTTGGAAACAGTACGGTAGTAATGAAAGGCATCGGGCTGGATCTTACGCAGAATATGGATAAGTCCGTTACGGCGGTAACCCATATTGTGGCGGCGATCGAAGAGGTGCGAGCGCAAAGCGCTCAACAATATACCCACGTGCACGAAACCGCTGCTGCTGTTGACGAAATCTCTGTTGCGATCAATACGCTTGATGCCGATATTAAAAAGCAGTCTGAGGAAATTTCCGATGCGATAGCTTCGATAGATAAAATGGTGGAACATAGTAAATCGGTAACGGAAACGGTTGCCACGAACAACACCTTTATTGAACAATTAGCGGCAAAATCAACGCAGACACGGAAGTCTGCTGCCGGTATTGCAAAGGTTACGCAAGAAATGAGTACGGAATCCGAAAGCTTATTGGAAGCCAGCGACGTTATTCAGCATATTGCGGCTCAGACTAATTTATTGGCAATGAATGCAGCGATAGAAGCGGCTCATGCAGGGGAAGCGGGGAAAGGATTTGCTGTTGTTGCCGACGAAATTCGGAAGCTTTCGGAAGACTCTGCAATGCAAGGCAAAAATATTACCGCAGCGCTTAAAAACTTAAAACGAAAAATTGATACAATCGCCGTAGACTCTGCTGCTGTAGAGCATATCTTTGAAGAAGCAGTTGCATTAACCGATTCCGTACGGCACGAGCAGGATG
>CAUVHB010000330.1:0-2552 GCA_963551335.1 uncultured Treponema sp. | reverse complement strand
GCGGGCAGCTTGTCTGCGCTGTTTTGAGTGGTGCAGTACCGATAAAGCATTGATCGCCTTACTTGAGAAAGCATCCGGTGGGACGCTGCCTCAAAATATAAAGGTGAGTATTTCAGAATGGTACTTGCAGTGTACTGCTGTGGGATTATACTATGGATTTGTGATAACCGTTTCGGAAGATAAGCGGAAACTCTTTAAGCAAAATGCGGGGCTGCAGGATATCATCTATAAGGAATTAGCTGATGGGGTGTATCTGATAAAGCAGATGGATTCGGAGTCTGTTCGCACGATGATTAAGTCTGCCGGTCTGGATGTAACGTTTTACGCTACAGACACCACGGGGCGTTATACTGCCGCCGGATTTGCTTCCATTGAACATCGTCATTCCATGTTCGGTGGATGTGATAAAAAAGCAAAGAGACGGCATACTGCTCAATTTGGGCGGGGAAAAGATTATGGTAAGCATATTCAGGAACTGCAAGCTGTTGTAGATACGATGCCGATCAATCAGTATAATAAGCAAAGTCTGAAAGAAAAAATTGCAAAAAAACTTATCATCACCAAAGAGCAGTTGTATGGGGTACCGGAAGATACCGAAATCCGAGAGGTTTCGGGGCTTGATTTTTTAGGAAAAATCCATCTTGCGGAAACTGCCATTGCCGACAAGAGCCGTTTGGAAGTGTCGATTGACGGAGCGTTAGGGCGGCGGCTAATGATTGGTATTCCCATTGCAATTGAAAAAACAGAACATGATGCGGTGTTGGTAATTCAGGAAGAGAATACCCGCTGCAAAGAAAAAATTTCGATTGCGGGTATTATCAAGCTGAGGGCATTCCGCAGTTCATTTTTTTCTTAATATGAGGGGCGGTTCAAACTTTTGAAAAAAAAGCCGATATTGTAATCGGTGTATTGGATTTTCTTGTGGAGCGAGGAGGAGTTCAGACGATGGGGTCATCGTTTATATTAGCGCCGTCTTTATTGAGTGCAGACTTTTCACGGCTTGCCGAAGAATTGCAGTTTATTAAAGCAAACGGAGGGCAATGGGTGCATCTTGATGTGATGGACGGAGCTTTTGTCCCGAATTTAACTTTCGGCGCTCCCGTCGTTCGCAGTCTGCGGAGTAAGAGCACGCTCCCTTTTGATGTGCATTTAATGGTTGCCCGTCCCCAAGATTTTGTCAAAGATTTTGCAGCGGCAGGCGCCGATTATTTTACGTTTCATATTGAAGCTACCGTGCATGCGCATCGGTTGATTACGGAAATCCGCGCCGCGGGTATGAAAGTGGGTGTCAGTATTGTGCCGTCAACCCCTGTACATCTTTTGGAGGAGGTGCTACCCTTTGTCGATCTTGTGCTGGTAATGACGGTTAATCCGGGCTTTGGCGGACAAACGATGATCCCCCACTGTCTCGGAAAAATTGAGAAATTATGTGAATACCGTAAACAATACGGTTACCGCTATTTGATTTCGGTTGACGGCGGCGTCAATGCGGAGACGCTTCCTGCTGTATGCAATGCAGGCGCCGATGTTGTCGTTTCGGGATCATCTTTTTTTTCCGGAGATATAAAGAAATGAAAAAAACATTCGTATTAGCGTATCTTGTTGTTTTTGGTATTTGTAGCCTCTTTGCCGACAACAATGATTTACTGACCGGTTTGAATGCATATAGCAGTGGTGATTGGAGTACTGCGACGAAGTTATTTGAACAAGTGCTTACTACTGGAGAGCAGGGTGACCGTACCGAGGCGCTTTACTGGCTGGTGATGTCTGAAGGTTCTGCTCAAAACTATCAGCGTGCATTGACGTATGCCGATGCGTTTTTGGAAGCAGCTCCTGAAGATATGCGCGCTGCCGAGGTATACTATCAAAAGGGGCGGGTTTTACATTTATCCGGCGACTATGAAACCTCATCAAAAATATTCTATCAGTTTATTGCCGAATATCCCGAACATCCTAAGATTCCGTCCGCCTATTATTGGATAGGCGAGAATTTTTACTCAGTCGGAAAGTTCGCCGAAGCGCGCAAAATTTTCAGCGAAGTTGTCGTAAATTATCCGCAATCGGGAAAGGTAAGCGAGGCGCGGTATAAGATTGTCCTTATCGATCAGCAATCGGTTCGGGATGAACTTTCGCGTATGGCGAGCGCAGTGCATACCGCATCGGCGCAGACGGGAAACACATCGGAATCCGTTGTACCGGAGGCAAAATCGGAACCTGATGCCGTACAGAGCGCAGTGGTTGCTGCAAACAATACCGTAAAACCCGATGCGGCAGTTGCAGCATCCAGCGTAGGCAGCGGCAAAAAAGCCGAGCCGGTTGCGAATGAGGCTTCCGCAGCGGTTGCCTCAAACAATACTGTAAAACCCGATGCGGCAGTTGCAGCATCCAGCGCAGACAGCGGCAAAAAAGCCGAGCCGGCTGCGAATGAGGCTTCCGCAGCGGTTGCTGCAAACAATACTGTAAAACCCGATGTGGCAGTTGCAGCATCCAGCGTAGGCAGCGGCAAAAAAGCCGAGCCGGCTGCGAATGAGGCTTCCGCAGCGGTTGCTGCA
>CAUVHB010000329.1:0-2560 GCA_963551335.1 uncultured Treponema sp. | reverse complement strand
TTGCATCAACTGCTCATTTGCATTATCGTTTGTTTTTTCTTTTGATGTTTCTTCATTATAGAACGTATTCATTCTGCTGTCCTTTATAAGATTATAAATAGGAACCGCTCACAACCGATCAGTCGAGAGCTGCGCTCCCAGCGACGTACAACCATACTAAAAAAAATCGTTTTAGTACAGCGCTCATAAGCCTGTCATCCACATATCACGCTTTTGATAAACGGCAATACCGCAGTAAGCGAAAAAATAAAGATTGCGCTATAGGCTGCCAGCGAGAGCACTAATGCGATAGTTTCGGCGTAGCGCTGCGTTTTACCGATCCGTTTAAACAATCGTTGCCGCCCTGCCCATGCAAGGTATGCCGCAACCGTGATGGGAACCGCCATCCCTGCCGATATACCGATAATCGCAATGATGCCGATACCCGCCGCATCCAGTGTAGAAACGAGCACCAGCACCAATAAAGCCGCGGGGCATGGATACATACCGCTGAGCAAAAACGCCCCCCACTGTATGTTTTCGGCATTCCGGCGCTGCGGGCGGTAGTTTTTATACCGAGCGGCGCCGTAGTTTGCGGAACCGTAACTCGCGGAACCGTAGCCTGTGGAACTGTCGCTGGCAGAACCGGAGCTAGCAGAACTCAAGCTACTAGAACCCGATCCGGTAGAGACACCACTGCCGAAACCGTGCCTGCCGGTATTGAATGCCGCTTTACCGTTTTGAGCGGGGGCAACTGAGCGGCGGCTCAAGCGGAAATGAGGAAAACGGTTGGAAAATATACCAGCCAATAGATGGAGGATCGAAGCGCCGGAAAGCAACAGCAGCAGGATCAAAGACAACCCTTCGAGATAAATTGCTGCGGAGTCGGTATGCGCGGAGATTGCGCCGCTCACATTGCGAAAAATCAACAGCACAAGGAGGCTGGTTACGCCGTGCAACCCCGCTAAGGTGAGGCTGGTTACGGCGGGTTCCCATGCGGGAGCATTCCGCGTAAGATAAAATGAGAACACCAGCGCTTTTCGGTGTCCCGGCCCCAATGCGTGTATTATTCCATAAAAGAACGCGAGCGCGATAATTGCCCAAAAGGCCTGCGCCGAATGGGTCTGCGTCCATTCATAGATTGCATCGCCGAGCTTGGTATGGAGCTGCGCTTGCCGATTCACCATAAAATCAGCCGGCTTTTCCGTGCGGATGGGCGCAGGCGTATCTTTTTTCCCAGTAAAGGGGTTTGCCCAAAGAGCGCCGATCATAGTACAGAATACACATAAGATAACTCCATATCGCATTGTGTCGCATCCTTAGTAGGTAATATGAATTTCTTTTGGATAGTACGTTTGTAAGCCCGGCTTCCATACCGTATACGCCGTAGTCATATCAGCGGTATCAAAAGGGTCATAGTACACAGGGTATGTTTTATTTTCGGCAATAGTATAGGTTGGAGCGGCTTTACTGGAAAGTCCGGTAAAGATAACCGGCGTCTTTTCATCATACCGAAAATCACAAAAAAAACTATAATCGTATACCGCAAAATAAAAATCGCCGCTGTACTTCGACAAGTCAATATAAAAACGATACGAAACAATACCGTCTTTTTGGCGCACCGAAAAATTGCTTACTTGCGAGGGACTTTGCCGCTTATTCCCCTGCCGGATAAAGGTAAAATACGAGTAGTTTTTCGTGTTGATAAAGGCATTGTCATAGACGCTTTGTGTTTCGGTCTTATCAAAAAGTCCATCTCGGTTCAGATCATACCCTTGGATAATATCAGCGCTAAAAAAACGGTCAAATGCCCATGTTTCATAGGCACCTTGAATTTTCCCATTATTCAATACAAACTCAGTTTGAGCCGAAATGAAAAGATGCGGGTGAGCTGTCAGTTGAACCGGTGTGGGCAACAGCAAGGTACTCAGCAAAATCGAAATGCATACTATTTTTTTATGTGTATACCGTATCATCCTTTATACCTCAAGTAGTTTTTTCATTTGAACAGAGAGCGGATATAAAAAAAGAGTCCTTAGTGAGGACTCTTTTTTGCAAGAATAAAAAACGGATGCTTAAACTTTCTTAACAACATAGTTGCTCTTTAAGCAGCGGGAACAGAGTTTCAGGGTTAATGTTCTTCCGTCAATTTCCGTTTTTACGTCGATAAGGTTTGGGCGCCATACGCGGCGTTGGTGATTCATCGATTTACTAACCGTATTACCGCTCATCGGCCCTTTTCCACAAATATCGCATCTGCGTGCCATAGTTTACCTTCCTTAGCTTTGTCTATTATCAGCATTTACAATAAAACGCTATATAGTATACTGTAAAGCAAGTCTTATGTAAAGAGGTCGCTTGCAAATTGCACGGAACTGGAGTGATACAATAAAAGTGCAGTGCTAAAATCGCCGAAAAAGAGAGGTGGAAAGGCAGTGAAAAGGTACGATGAGAGCTTTCAAACCGAGGCATTGAAGCTGTCAGATGACATCGGAGTCAAGAAAGCGTGTGAGCAGCTTAATGTGAACCACGAAAGATTTATCACCTTGATACGACAAAACTCACTGTGGAGGAAGTCAAG
>CAUVHB010000328.1:0-2571 GCA_963551335.1 uncultured Treponema sp. | reverse complement strand
CTCTTGATAGGCTGTACTTTCGTTTTTGTCGCTATTGTCATTTCTGAAACCAAGCTGGGATTCCTTAAAAAAAAGTTAAGCAGTAATGTATTCAGAAAAATTTTATCACAGATAAAAGATACACAATGCAATGACCGATAGCGAATGGAAATCTTTTTCTCTCTTTAGGACTGATTTTAAGGAGATGTGCCGGCAATGGCTTAACCGTTGCGGGTATGAATATGCCGCACCTGAGACCGGCGCTTCATCTGTGCAAAAATCGGTCGGGCAGGGAGCATTGCATCTATTACAGCAAGCTGCGGCAATGGAAAATCACACTCCGCTATATTCACTGGAAACGCCCATCGTATATAATCATAGCTTGGACGAAGTACACGCCGCAGATACCATAAAGCTGATTATCATTAGCGATAACCCCGGTAAAAACGAGCAGTTGCATAAAAATCAACGCTATCTCGTCGGGCAGGCGGGCAAGGTTGCGGAAGGTTTTTTCTGCCGCCATCCGGAACTCGCGATCGATTTTAGGCGGGATGTTATCATCCTCAATAAAACTCCGGTGCATACGGCAAAGACCAAGGAACTCAATTATCTGGTAAAGCACGGCGGCGAACAATTCCGCGGTCTTTTTGAAGAAACGCAAGAATGGCTTGCTGCCCGTACCGCCGCCTTACAGAAAACATTCAACTGTCCGCTCTGGCTGGTAGGCTACGGTGAGCTGAGGAAGAAGGCTCTTTTTACCGCGTATGCCAAAGAATTGAGGCGGCGCTACGACGGAACGCCCGATGCGCCGGTGTATGTATTTCAGCATTTTTCGATGAATTGCTTTGCGATTGATTTTAAAAAATTGAGCGATGCGCATACATCCACGGAAGAAAATCTTCGTGCAATCGGTCTGCTGCACCGCAAAGAAGTGTTGGGATGGTGATGATGAGCTTAGGGCAAACACAGCAAATTCTTTTCATAATATCCTGCAGAATAGATAGGCTGTTTAGCCTTTCCTTTTGAAAATAGAAGGACTACTATTATGAGGATAGAATGATGCTGAAAGGGTATAGCGTAAAGAAAGCTGAGCAAGGGGATGTAGCGGCAATTATGCAGGTTGAACGGCAGAGTTTTGAAGCAGCTATTGTTGAGGATGAACGGGTGTTTGCCGAGCGTATCGCCTTTGCGCTCGATTGCAATTATGTTCTGGTTAAAACCGATACGCAATCGGTGTGCGGTTACTTTACCGCTGAACTGTGGGACTCAGGCGCGATGGGCACGGATGCATTTGCTTTAGGGCATTCGGTGCGGGGACGCCATCTGCCCGCGGGCACAGCGCTGTATATTTCTTCCTTTGCATTGCTGCCGGCAGTGCGCGGGCAGGGTATGGCTGAAACCTTTTTTGCCACCGCTCTAGAACGCATCCGCGCCGCCTTTCCGCAGCTTGAACGGATTATTTTGCTCGTACACGAAGATTGGCGTAAAGCTATCACTATTTACGAAAACCAAGGGTTTATGTGCACACAGGTTTTAGAGCGGTTTGCAGGGTTCGGGGACAAGCGTGCATTTATCTACGAAAAAACGGTGTAAGAGGCTTCACTGCATACGTAGACTTGATAGGCAACGGGCTGCTTGCTTATCAACGTTCAGATTCTGTTATTCCGTATGTCATATTCTGATAGGCGGATGAGGTTGAAGAGCTGATCTATTTCGCTGTAACTGCATAATAACGGCAGAATAACGCTAGAACCAAGGTTTTTTCTCTATAGATCGGAATAATAGATGGGAACCTCTCGGAATTTCAGTTTTTCAAAGATGCCCATGTATCATTTGATTTAAAATGTGTAAGTTATTGTAAAGAAAGGACTTATTTATATATCTTTGCAATAGGCATTTACAGGGCATGATCTTATCAATGCCGTCAGGCTGTTAAAAAATCCAATATATTCTTTTTTGGCACATATCTTGCTATGACAAACCTACACAGCGTTTCATTCCGCCGCAGAGTATCGGGGAACGAAACGATCGGACTTAAGGTTACGCTCATGGAGGAACGTATGCAAGAGAATATCGTTGAAGCGATCTTGGAGGATTTTTCACAGCAGGATACACAAAAAAAAGCCGTAGATACGTTATTTCAGTATTTGTATTTTAATCTCGGGGAATTCGGGCTCTATTGTGCGAGCGAGGATATGCGCAGTGATTTCTTGCTTTGGCTTTATCCTAAGCTCGATGCCATCATTGTCGGCTATAATCCTGATAGATCAATATTCCCTACGTATTTGCGGATGACGCTAACCTATAGTTGGAAACTTTTTTTGAAACGGAATCGTGAACAGGCAACGTATGACTCTATCGCTCAAGATGATCAGCAGCGGCTGGTTCAAACACGGCAGGAAGAACAGGATGGGTTACAAATGTATGAACTGTATGCAGCAAGTCCTCCTCCCTCGTATACGGTATCGCCGGAGAAAGCCAAGTCCATACAGGGAACGATCAGATGGGAGCGAAAACGAAAAGATGTCTATAGGCGGTATTTTCTTGAACTACTGTGTAAATCGTGCTTTTATATTGACGAACATTTGCTGC
>CAUVHB010000327.1:0-2579 GCA_963551335.1 uncultured Treponema sp. | reverse complement strand
GGTTCCGCGGTAAGGCGGGACGTTTCCGAGGTAATAAACACGCTTTGCAATGCGGTATCGGCTTTTGCAAGCATTGTGGCCTTTACGCCATCAATTTGCTGTTGCACAGCCTCGATAAACTCTCCAACCGTGGGATATTCAGTATATTTAAAGGACACAACCTTATTTTCAGTGTCTATCGAAATAACGGTAACATCAATGCCTTGGGAATTTTGCGCTATCTGTATATTTTTTTCACCGCTATATGTTAAAATAAAGGCAGAAGGTGCAAACCGTACTTTTTCGATAAATCCAGCCTGAAAGTCGATACCGAAGTTAATCCCTTTGGTAAAAAAACCGGCAATACCGGAAATAATAAGCGCACAGCTCACCAGCACCATAACGCTGAAAAGCTTGCTAAATTTTATTGTTTTTTTCATACGAGCGACCTCCAAGTAATATGCAGCTTCTTCTGGTGCAATGTTTCCGTGCCGAAATCAAAGATAAGCCGTGAAACAAAAAGGGCTGTAAATACGGAAGAAACAACACCGATTGTCAAGCTGTAAGCGAATCCCTTGATCGGTCCGGTTCCCAATATTGATAAGAACAGGGCTGCAATAAAGGTAGTGATATTGGAGTCCATAATCGCCCAGAAAGCATGGGCAAAACCAGTTTGAATGGCAGCTTCTCTACTTTTGTGCAAAGCAAGCTCTTCTTTAATTCTTTCAAAGATAACAACGTTTGCATCAACCGCCATACCGATTGTTAAAATCATACCGGCAATACTCGGAAGCGTAAGCGTAAGATTGAAAGCTGAAAGCACGCTGAATACGATATAAAGGTTCAATACCTGCGCGATACAAGCATTAACACCGGCAGAACGATACCAAATCAGCATGAACGCCAAAACAGCGATTAACCCCCATCGCAGCGCCATTAAGCCCTGATTGATAGCTTGCTCGCCCATACTGGCGCCTATTACCTGCTGATTTTCCAATTCGAGCGGCACATTAAGCCATGCGGTACGTAAAATCGTTTTAAGGTTCTCCGCCTCTTCCGCACTGAAACCGCTGATAGTTCCTGTACCGCCGGTAATCGGCTCTTTGATATTCGGCGCCGACTTTATTTTATCATCGGATACGATAGCCAGCCGTTTACCTTTATTTACAGTGGTAACCGTCGCAAAGATTTCTGCGCCCTCTTTATCAAGCTCAAATACAACCAGCGGCTCATTGGTTTGACTGGTCGTCGTGCTTACCCGCTGCAGATGCTTGCCTTCAAGGGCAGCTTCTTTCTTGATAACGAGGAAACCCTGCCGCTCATCCAAACCGTACGCATCCTTGCTATATACGCCGAGCACCTTGGTATCCGCAGGGATGATCGAAGCATCGATGAGGTTGTAGTCCGCGTCAAAGGTGCGCGTAGGATTCGCGTTATAATAGGAATAAAACGCTTGAGTCGCATCATCATCTACGATATGGAATGAAAGGAGCCCACGCCCCATGATAATAGAATTGATCTTATCAGTATCGGCAGCGCCGGGGATTTCAACATAGATACGATCTTCACCCTGCTGTCTGATAACTGGCTCGGTCAAGCCAAACTTATCGATGCGGCTAGAAATGGTATCGATGGCTAAATTCATCGCTTCTTTTTTTGCCGAAGTACTGCTATCGCCGCCGTCTCCAGTTACCGCACTTAAATCGGCTTTGATGATGATGCTCATACCGCCGGAAAGGTCGAGACCGAGTTTCACCGCATTCGCCTGTGCATTTTTAATACTCAGTATCTTACTCCGGTATGAATCTTCCATAATGGGACTCATTATAGCCCGTGCTTTATCCTCAGAATTTTCGGGGAATGCTGCTAGCAATGCACCGGCTGTCCACACCGAAGGCTGCTCTTTGCCAAGACTTTTTAAGTTCTTCTTTGCAGCCTTAATGAGCGGCTCATATTTCGCGGACACTGGCTCGGAATCACCCTGCTTTGCAGATGCGATCAATGCATCGATGTCCGCTTTTGTCATATTTATGACATAATCTTTAATTTTTTCTCTGGAGCCGAGCGCCAGCGCCTTATCATCTTTACCTGTCCAAAAATACCATTTAAGGGTAGGATATAAAAATGCAAAGCAGAGGCCTAACACAGCCAGAACAATCACGAATCGAGTTCGCTTTCTCATGTCTATCTCCTCATTTAACGGAAACAAACGTTCATACTGGGGTTAGGCACAGCACGAACGATTTATAAGCCGATACGCTCTTATTATATAGGGAACGTTTATTCCGCATCGCCGGAAAAATTGGGCGGTTGCGGTTTTTCGGAGCTGGAATCTTCAGCTTTCTTTTCTTTCTTTTTAAAGAGAGCAGAAAACAGAGAAGTCTTTTCCGGCACATTTGCCAGACGGCTTGCTTTTGTTTTTTCATCCAAAATAACACTGCCGATTGCCGAACGATTCATTTCGAGCTTACAATTATCGTCAACTTTAAGAATGATTGTCGTTTCTTTTACAGAAGACACAACACCGTGAATACCGCCGATTGTTATAATTTTATAACCTTTCTGAAAGGCGGCAATCATTTCTTGCGTTTTATTTTTCT
>CAUVHB010000326.1:0-2580 GCA_963551335.1 uncultured Treponema sp. | reverse complement strand
AGGTCGTAAAGCCGCACCGCTTGAGATAGTCGAGAAAGTGACTGATACCATATTCACGGAGCATCCTGACAGCAGGGATATTGAGCGAACGAGAAAGCGCTTCGGAAGCGGGAACGGCTCCACGGTAGAGCGGGACATTATTATCGGGTTTATAGCTACCGATACGGGTTGGAATATCAATGACCAGTTGCTCTGGCAATAATCGACCGCTGTCCAGCATTGCCGCATACAAAAACGGCTTTAACAAGCTGCCGGAACTTCTCCGCGCCTGTACAATATCTACTGCCCCTGTTGTTTTGTTGCGACCGTCAAGCCCCGTGTTACCGCAGTAGGCGAGTACTTTTCCGGTACTGGTTTCAATAATCAGCGCTGCCGCATTATCGATTCCTTTTCGGGAAAGTTCACGTGAATGTCGTTCCAAAATCCGAGATAGATTTTTTTGCAGCCCAGAATCCATATCCGTGTAAAACCGCGTGGTTGAGGGGTGCGCTTTCTTTAATAATTCCAAATAATGAGGGGCGCCAGAAGGCAGCGGGTACGGCTTTTCCGGCAACGGTTCTGCGAGCGAGAGTTTAAGGGTTTGCGCATCGATAGTCCCCTTTTCATACAACATATACAGTAATGTATTACGCTTTTTAAGCAGAACAGACCTGTTTGCGCCCGGATGTACCAGCGAAGGTTGATTCGGCAGTACGGCAAGTGTTGCCGCCTCCGCCCATGTCAGCGAAGCAGGCGAACGGTTAAAATAGCGCCAAGAAGCGGCCTCAATACCGATAACATTTCCCCCGAACGGCGCATAAGCAGCATACAGCGACAAGATTTGCGTCTTTCCCAAGCGAATTTCCGCAATAACCGCGAGGAAAGATTCCCAGCACTTTTGCCTAAAAGTACGCGGCTTATTTCCTGCAAACAGCCGCATGGTTTGCATCGTAAGCGTCGAGGCGCCCGAAACAATCCGTCCTGCCCGAATATTGGATACAACTGCCCGCACTACGGCAATCGGATCAACACCGAAATGATAATAAAAACGTTTATCTTCAAAAACGATAAGCGCTTGAGCAAATTTATCGGGGACATTTCCCGGCGAAAAACGCCACTGACCGTCCCAAGCAACCGATGCGCCAAGCAAAATACCCGTTTTATCATAGAGCGTGTATGAATACGGCACATTTTTCGGTATAATCCTAAATGGAAATAAAAAGATTACAGTATAGGTAAAAAAAAGCGCTGCAAAGAATTTTTCGTACCGTATTTTCGTTTTATCTGGTAAAGCCGATATTCTGCCATTCATACCGTATTTTAATCTTTTTCCCTTTCATGCTGAAGCCCTGCCTTTCAATGCTAATGTACTAATTCTCTTTTTTCTATTATAGTATAAATATGAATATGAAAATCTCTAAAGTATGTTCTTCATTTGTAATTTTTTTAAGTCTGTTCACTTTATTGACAGGCTGTGCCAGTATGTATATTCGCGGTGCAACGCCTGTTCAAAGAGCCGTATCTGCTGCCGATCTTCTTATTGCCGGTAATGTATCGGATGATTATATACGGGTTTATAAAGCCGAAGTCGCGCAGGCTGAGCGGTCAATTATGGATATGATCAGCAAGGCGGAAAGAAACGATATATACTATGCTGATATTGCGGATAATATTTCCGATTGGATGCTTCTTCATGACCGCATTACAACGCTTGAAAAAATGTATCCCGAAGGTTTACGCGGAAAAAAAGATATTGTGATCTTTGAAGCCCGCGATTACAGCAGTCTAAAGGATAAGGCTTATACTAGAGCAACGGAAGCTCTTTATAATGAAGCCTTGCGCATTACGCAGGTGTCAAACAACGATCCTAAAAATATTTCAAAAGCACTGGAGAATTTAAAACGTGCAAAAAAATACTCAAGTCATCTTGATAATGAGATCAATGCTTTAGGAGCGGAGACTGCTTATAATGCTGCCGAATCTTTTACTTATACAAATAAACCCGATAATCTTCTCAAAGCCTCAGAGTATTATATGCTTGCAAATTCATGGATTCCGGGATATAGGGACGCTTCGGCAAAAGGCCGGCTTACAAAGGAAAGGGCAGCCTATCTTTATATCGAAGATGGCTATTATAACCTACGGCTAAAAGACTATACAGCTTTCCGGAATGCAAAGACAGCTTTTCAAAAAGCGGAGAAAATAATTCCGGGTATCGCTTTAAAAGAAATTACAGAAATCAATAATCTGCTTACAGTGAGGCTTGCTATTGTGAAGCAGAATAATAATTATAATGATGAAAATATGATTCGGAAAGCAATAAATTCCGAATTTGTTTCGGCAAAGTCGGGACCTGAAGCTATAGAAATAAATTTTATCAGAGGCGACGTAAATTCCTTTTTTAACCTCATCGATATTCGGGATGCAGATTTAGTTCTTATGCCGTCAGATGACTATGGGAAGGTTAACGAGATATACGGGGCCGTTAATACTGAGAACAAAAATATAGCAAAGACTATAAACGGAGTGGTATATACTGGTAAAATCATGGAACAAAGTCAGCTTGTTACAGTTTATGCGCAAAACGATTTTATCCTATAT
>CAUVHB010000325.1:0-2600 GCA_963551335.1 uncultured Treponema sp. | reverse complement strand
GAGCGGTTCTATGCGCTGGCGGGGTTTACCGTTAAGCCTATCAAAAAGATTGCGCTGGTAGGAATCGGAAAAGTTGGTAAACGGGTCGCCGCAAGCCTTATCGAAAAACATTCGTTCGGGATGTTTAAGCGCTTATTCGGTCTCCGCACTAAATCCCGCTGGGAAGTTGCCATCATCGATAAAGACAGTAGCCTTGCTAAGCACGCAGCGGAAGAATATCCAAACGCGCGCATCTACAGCGGCGACGTTACCGATGAATCATTTATAGAAGAGATTGCGCTTAATTCTTTCGATCTCGTTATCAACGCAACGCAGAACTACGAGCTGAACATGATTACCTCCGCGTATCTTAAAACGCTGGGGATACCCAAAACCATTGCGTTGGTGCAAAGCTCCGTGATGTCCAACGTCGCATATAAAATCGGCGTAGACGTTGCTATTCCGCTCAAAGATGTTACGGTTGATGTTATTATGAGCCATCTGGGCGGTAAGCACCTAACCCGTATTCATACCATGGGCGCAGGGGAACTTGAGATAGTTGAAGTTATTATTTCCGAGCAGTCGGAGGCGGTGGGGCAAAGCCTCAAGGACGTTGCAATACACGGAGTGTTCCTCATTCTACTCATTACGAACGAAACAGGCTGCCGTATCCCCGGCGGAAATACTGTTTTGGAAGCTGATGATAAACTCGCCCTTATTGTACAAGTCGCGAAGAGCGATGAAGTGATTAACTATTTTGCCGGTAAAAAATGAAATTCCTTCAATGTTTAACCATCATTTTTATGATTCTCTCGATTGTTGCCGCAAGTTTTTTGATTCCGGTTGTTGTTGCCGTCTTCTTGCATGAATGGAATATGCTGTCGGCATTTTTTATACCGATGGCAGTTTTGTGGCTTATCACGCTTCTCTTATTTATACGAACAAAGCGGCAGTCGATTCGGCTTACCGTACGCGAAGGGATCCTTTTGGTCTGTTTTGCATGGCTCGGCGCAGGCTTATTGGGCGCGGTTCCGTTTATGCTTTCGGGTTTTGTGCCGCATTTCAGCGATGCATTCTTTGAATCGGTTTCGGGCTTTACGACAACCGGCGCAAGCGTTTTGCAGAATATCGAAAGCTATCCGATGTCGCTGCGGGTGTGGCGCACCCAAATGCACTGGCTTGGCGGTATGGGGATTGTCGCGTTAACCGTTGCCCTCTTCCCGCTGCTCGGCGTCGGCGGTTTCCAGTTGATAAAAAGTGAAACGAGTGGCCCCGATAAGGGAAAGGTAACGGCAAAAATTACGCACACGGCAAAGGCGCTCTGGTTCATTTACTTGGGAATGACGGTACTGCAAATCGTGCTCTTGTGTATTGCAGGAATGCCCTTTTTAGAAGCGATGTGCCATAGTTTTTCTACGCTCGGCACGGGAGGCTTTTCAACGCAAAACACCAGCGTCGGGTACTATAACTCGGCCGCGATCGAGATTATCTGTACGGTGTTTATGTTTTTGGCGGGCGTGAATTTCAGCCTCTACTTTCATCTTTTTACCGGGAAACCCGAAGAATTTTTTAGAAACTCCGAATTACGGGCATATATCCGTATCGCGCTTTTTGCAGGACTCGGTATTGCTGCCGTACTGGTGCCGGTTTACGGGCTTGCAGCCGCCTTCCGCCACAGCTTTTTCCATGTTGCTTCGATTATGACAACCACCGGATTTTCTACGGTGAATTATTGCGCATGGCCGGCGTTTGCCCAAGCGCTCCTCTTACTACTGATGTTTACCGGCGGCTGCTCCGGTTCAACAGCGGGTGGTATCAAAGTGATCCGCTGGGTTATTCTACGCAAACAGGCATTGAATGAAATGCAGCGGCTTTTACATCCGCACGGGGTGTTCAGCATCCAACTGAACCGCCGCCCGGGACGGAAAGACGTCGTATACAGCGTTGCCGGTTTTATGTTTGTGTATTTTGTGTGTCTATTGATAACATTTTTAGCTGCAGCCTTAACCGGCGCTGACCTCATCACCGACATAACGGCGGCGCTAACACTGGTCGGCAATATCGGCGCGGCATTCGGCAGGGTCGGTAGCGGCGGCGATTTTTCGTTCTTTCCGCATTGGGCAAAAATCATCTTTTCTTTTGCAATGCTCGCAGGCCGTTTGGAGCTTTACACCATCGTTATCGTATGCGTACCCGCCTTTTGGCGCCGGTAAACGGATACCCGCGCTGAAGTTAACGCGCGATTTTTAGAAGCAGCTTGCTTCTTACAGAAGATGACTCGGCAAGCTATCCGAAATCAACAACCCCGACGCAGTGCGTTGCCGAGGACGGCGGATATTAAACCCTCCACACAAATAAAAAAAGCTCAAACAGCAACACTGTTTGAGCTTTGAAAGCTCCCCCGCGCGGGTTCGAACCACGGACCCAGTGGTTAACAGCCACTTGCTCTGCCTACTGAGCTACAGGGGAAAGTTGATAAACAACGATGAGAAACTTATACCGGAAATAGAAAAAAATGTCAAGCATCTGCCGAAAAACATATTGGAAAATATCGGACAAAACAGCGGGCAGAAAAGCGGCAGCGCATCAGCTAACGGTCCTATTCCTCAGTCATCTGCCTT
>CAUVHB010000324.1:0-2608 GCA_963551335.1 uncultured Treponema sp. | reverse complement strand
CCGTCAACCATACCTTTAATAATATATCGCTGTGCAAATAAATAGAGGATAATAACCGGAAGCATCGCAATCAGTGTTGACGTTAAAATCAAATCCCATTGCTTTAAATAGGAACCGGCAAATACCGTGATAGCAAGCGGCAAGGTTTGCACTGCTCCGTTTGAACTCAATACCAGCAAAGGTAAAAGATAGTCGTTCCATATCCAGATACCATTCAAAATCAATACCGTGATGATAATAGGCTGCAAAAGCGGAAAGACAATCCTAAAGAAAATTGCACCATACGGACAACCGTCAATGGTTGCCGCCTCTTCCAACTCATAAGGGATATTTTTGATAAACCCGTGGAAAACAAAAATCGAAAGCGGACAGCCGAAACCAAGATAGGCAAATACGATACCGCGCATAGTACCGAGCAGCGGTATATGCATAAACTCACCCATAATACGCATCCAGCGAACCATCGGATACATCAGTACCTGAAACGGAATAACCATAACCATCACAAAAAGCATAAAAATAATGCGCGACAAACGGCTATCATTCCGCACTAAAACCCATGCGCACATTGAAGAAAATACCACAATAACGACCAGTGAGATAATGGTAATAGCGCTACTGTCAAAAAACGCAGAAATATAATTGACACTTTCGTTGGTAAAAATAGCTTTCACATTGGTAAAAAGCTGCCCCCACGATTCCGGCATGCCCATTGCGTTATTGATAATCTCTTTTGAAGTTTTAGCCGAATTAAGGACAACCATACCGAACGGAAACATAAAAAGAATAAAAAATAAAAATACTAAAACATTGATAATCGGATGCTGTATAGGCTTATACTGTTTCATTACATTTCCACCTCTTTCCGTTTATTTATAGAAACTTGAATAGCAGAGATTACAGCAAGCACCGCAAATAAGACAACTGCCTTTGCCTGCGCCTCTGCCATACGGTTTGCTGTTGCCGTATCAAAAATATTCATTGCCAAAAGTTGACTTGCCTTAATCGGTGTGTCAAGGAACCGTGTCGCAGGTCCTCCGGTTGTCAGTGTTAAATTCATATCAAATTGCTTAAATGAAGAAGTAAGCGTTAAGAAAAGTGAAATCGTAAACGCATTTGCCATCATCGGAATGATGATATAGAATATCCGCCGGATGTAACTCGCGCCATCTATTTGAGCTGCTTCCAAAAGCGAATCGGGAATGCTTTGAATAGCGGCAACAAAAATCAACATGATATATCCTGAATACTGCCACGTATTTACAAACGACATCATCCAGATAACCGTTCCGGGGCGGCTCAATAACGACGACTTTAAAAAGCTGATATCAAGGCTATTCCCAATAGCAACAACCGCATTGTTAAAAATAAACTGCCAAATATATCCCAGTACAATACCGCCGATAAGATACGGAACAAAAAAACCTACACGGTAAAAATTCCGAAATTTAATATTAGATGTAACAAAAAGTGAGAGCATAAAACTCACAACATTTACTAAAACGAGATTGATCACTGTATATAAAACAGTGAGTAAAAATGAGTAGATAAAATCAGGTGCGGTGAATATCGTTTTAAAATGAGCAAGTCCTACAAATTTTACGGTATCACGGACACCATTCCAATCTGTCAGCGAGTAATACACGCCGAAACAAAATGGAATAATAATAATCATAATAAACGCAAACACACAGGGAGCACAAAAGAGTACATTGATGATAGATTTTTCTTTTAACTTCTTCATAGGAAATTCTCTCACGTAACAGTGGGTGGAAACAGCACCAGCTTGCTGGTTCAGCGCTGTATGGCAGAGGCTGGAAGTCGGTGCTGGTATTCCAGTAGTGTTATAGTACAGTCTTTCTATACTATTGTATAGAAAGAAACCCCTAAAAACAAATGTTTCGTTTTCAGAGGTTTCCACTCAAAACAATCATTACAGATTCGGCAGAGACTTAATAGCCTTCTTCATATCGGTAACAAATTGATCAAAATTGTCGGGATTTTGTGCAAACAGGTCAAAGATCGGTCCAAACACATTTTGACCGGAACCATCCGGCATCATACCGAAGAATACGCCGTAGTTACCGCCACGTGCATTCGCAGCCATCAGTGCGCGGCTCAGTTTTCCATCCGGCTGTAACTTAACTGACTTAAACGCAGGGATCATACCGGCAGATTTAACCATATAGGCATGTCCTTCCGGTGTTCCGGCAATAGAAGCCAAGAACGCCTTTGCCGCAGCTGCATTCGGACTCTTTGCGTTAACACAATAGAAGCTCGGTGCAAATACATATAAACCTTTTTCTTCAGCATCCAAGAAAGCAAGGGGTGCATAGCCCATCTCAAAAGAAGCGCCCAGCTGCTTTAAGTTAGGATCAACCCAGTTCCCCTGATGGAGAAATGCGGTTTTGCCCTGTGCAAAAGAGGCAACCTGTTCATCATAGCTTCCGTTCTGCAGGATTTTTTTGTCTGCATACTTAAACAGGAGCTGTACATATTTTGCATATTGCATAAAGCGGGCATCATCGACCTTACCTTTAAGCCCTGCTTCAATCACCGAGGTGTCATCCGCTGCTAAACCGCCGCCCCAATAGCATGAAAAGTTGTG
>CAUVHB010000323.1:0-2610 GCA_963551335.1 uncultured Treponema sp. | reverse complement strand
GATATCCGAGCGTATATAAATAATAGTGATATTCTATAGTGTCGCATAGTTTATGTCAACGGCTCGATCAGGGTTATTGAGAACTGCATAACGGTCTTTTTCCATAGCGCCACAGTCCTTGTATGCTGCGGTATTCAATCATCCGCCTGCGGTAATGCCGGTAAGTAAGGTTGAACCCCTCTTTTACGAAGGAGTATCTGTTGAGCCGCCTTGTTCCGTCATCATGAGAAACAGGTGTTCAAGCGAATCGTTTGTTCCGCGCTGTGCTTGCAGTTCAGGCAACGAGCCGCAAAACAGCATTTTCCCTTTGTTGATAATTGCGAGTTTGTCGCATACTTTTTCGGCAATTTCCATAATATGCGTGGAAAAAAACACCGTCTTTCCCGAATCGGCGTAGCTCCGCATCAGGGTTTTCAGACGAAATGCGGATTGTGGATCGAGCCCCACGGTAGGTTCATCCAAAATCCACAGCTCCGGCTGATGGATAAGACTTGCTACGATGAGGAGTTTTTGCTTCATCCCATGCGAAAAACTCCCGATGCGCGTGTTCAGCGCCGTATCGATTTCAAAAAGCGCAGTATATTCCGTAATTCTTTTTTGTCGCTCTTCGGTGGAAACACCGTACACATCTGCCACAAAGTTGAGGTATTCCATCGCCTTAAACTGCGCAAACACTTCGGGATTGTCCGTTACGTACCCGATTTTCTGCTTTGCTTCCAGCGGATATTTCCGTATATCGGTACCGCCGATGTATAGTTCCCCCGCATCGGGAGCAATGACACCGGTGATCATTTTGATGGTCGTCGTTTTTCCGGCTCCATTCGGCCCCAAAAATCCGAAAATCTCTCCGCTTTTTGCCTCAAACGAGAGATTATCAACCGCCTTGGCCGCCGAGCGTCCGTATGTTTTTGAAACATTCTGTACTGTAAGCATATTGTCTCCTTCCATATTGTGCAAAATTTTAGGCAAAATTTTGCACATTTTTTTTTAGGGAACGGGCAAAGGCTTTAGACGAGTAAATCGACCTATTCGATAACAGGGAACTTCTAAATACCTCGAGTTTTTAAAAGGTGCCCTACAGGTTCTTATCCATTTTAAAGCTGAGCTTTGAGTAGTTAAATGATTCGAGCATCAGCTGGGCGATCAGATCTTTGGTCTTTTTGATGACGTAGGCGGCGGTCTTTTCGTTTTCTGCGGTGAGAAATTCGGTCAGCTGTATGCCGGTTAGCGCTTTTCCCGCCTCGGTAACTTCGTGGACACGTTTGAATCCGTAGGTTTGCATCTCATGCAAATAGGTTGTATTTGCGTCGCGGAACGCCGGATACCGGTTTTCGGTCAAAAACCCGAGGATTTTAAACAGCCAATAAGCGTTTTCGAGCGAGACGGTTGCCGTCTTTTTTTTGTAGATTTTTGGCGTGTCGTTGATGTTGGTAAAAAACGGCACATAAGGGGTAAACGCCGTGGTGCCGAACGCAAGCCACTGCACGGCAGCGATGCCCTCCGGTACACCGGGGCGCAGCTGGAGAATATGTGATTCCGCCGTACGCGAAAGAGAGATCCCTCTAAACCGTGTTTTTTCGTAGTCAGTTCCCTCCTTACCAAGCGGATCGTAGATGGTCTCATTGTAATGCGAACTCAGGATATACTGCACATCTGCTACCGAAATCAGCCGACTTGCCTTTCTGATAAACGGAATATCGTTGGATACGGGACTCTGCTCTATTTCGGGGTTCAGGTATTTTTGCGCAAACCATACGCGCGGTGTGTTATATACGCGGTCTTTTTCGGTTGAAGTGCCAAAAATATGCCGGAAATTAAAACCTTCGCGATCGGGATTGAGTGTATGCGTATCCACGAATGCCTGAATGCCGTCTGCCCACATAAAATCATGCCCATTTGAAAAATCGATGGTTTCGATGCTCACCTGATTGGGTGCGACCGCATAGCAATCGTCGGGGATGCGCTGCGCTACCCAGTAATGCCCGCACGGGATTTCCATGTACCACGCCTCGTCCGCATCTGCAAAAAGGATACCGTTGCCTTCCGCCGAACCGTACTGCGCGATGAGCTTGCCCAAAAAGGCAACCCCTTCCCGTGCGGAATTGATAAACGGCGCTACGATGCTGTGGATAGCGTCTTCTCCGATACCGTCCGGTACGAGCGGGTCAAAAGCAAGCACGCGCGGGTTGCCGTAGACGCTTTCGGTTGAGCTTACCGCAATATTCTTTTCGTTAATACCTGCTTCGCCGTATTCTCCTTCCTCGCCTTTTAACAGCTGAAACGCCTGAGGCGTAGAGGTACATCGCAGCGCCTGCTCCGGCAGCGAAACGGTAACGCCGGTGTTCTTCGACGTATAGGTACGATTTTGTACCTTACTCGAGGGCATCACAGTAAAAAGTTTAACCGAAATGGCTTCGTGAAAGTCCTCATTTCGGGCAATCATCACCGAACCGTCAACAGAAGCCTTTTTACCGACCAGCACGGTGGTACACGCTTGATGATGGGTGTTGTTCATAAATCTAACCTCCTATAAAACCTTTCGTATTTTTCACAGAAATGCTTTTATCGCGCCTCTTTCAACGATGGGCACGCGTCGCAGAGTATATGGGT
>CAUVHB010000322.1:0-2619 GCA_963551335.1 uncultured Treponema sp. | reverse complement strand
TATTGTATCTCAAAGGTACCCCATTGGCACTGCACATATTTCCCGGCGACGGTTCTCGACACAGTAGATTCATGGATGTCCAGTTCTCTCGCGATCTGCTGTTGAGTCAGCGGGACGAGCCGCCGCTTATCCCCAGTTAAAAAGAATGCCGCCTGCGCCGCAACGATTTTACGCAGCACTTCGACAATCGTTCTTTCCCGCTGGTTCAAACTTCCGATAAACGCCTTCGCCTTTTGCATCTGTTCTTTTATATAGGTTTTGCTCGCGACATCTTTCGTATGATTTATTAAATCCTGAAATTCGGGGGAAATAGTCAGCAGCGGCACTTCAAGATCGTTTATTTTTATGCTGAATTCTTGATCATCATATTCGATAAAGGCCGTGGGGATAATATATTCATCGGGAGTGACGTCTGTAGCACATGCTCGCCCCGGAAAAGGATGCAGCGAAGCAATCAGTGAAAGAATATCTTCCGCATTTTCTTGTGTCAATTTATACGGAATATCCGGATTCTCATTGACTGCACGGACGAGCGCATAGGGGCGTGCTTTTTCTAAATACGCAAAGTGATTTGCAAGAATATCGATGGTATATGCGTATACGGGATCACTATCTTTTTTGCCGTGAAATAATATCCTTGCTTGAACCAAAAGCGATTGCTTAAAATCCTTTGTTGCGCATCCGATGGGCTCAAGCCGTCGAACCACCCATAAGGCATCAGTTATTTTATGCCGGAGAACAGAAAGTTCTTGCTTGTTTTTGCTATGAGAAAGTTCCTCGTTAAAAAGCTTTTGTAACGGAATAATATGGAAACCGTCATGTGTCACATTTCCGATAATCCGTTCGGCAAAAGAGGCGGTAAGCGGATCAAGCTTAAGCCCAACCAGCTGTTCTAAAAGGTTGCTTTGCAGGCTTTGCCGTTGAGGCGCTGGGATATTTTCCAAAAAGGATTGGAACGCATCGCTTGCTTCTGTCGAAAATACCGATGAAGTTCGGGTGGTGCGGTAGTATGGCTCAACTCGTTCGGACGGCTTTGACATCGCCGGCGGCGCAGCATTTTGTTGTGTTCCCCTGATGAGTTCCAAGGCGGGGTTTTCGGCAAGCTCTTCCGCAATCTTTTCTCGGAGTTCTATAGCCGGCATAGCGAGTATATCTAATGACTGAATCTGACTTTGGCTCATCCGCTGCTCAAGCCGTTGTCCGAGCGTTTGTCCCATCAGCTGCATAGTTACCGACCTATCCGAAAAGCGCACCCGATTGAACAGGTACAGCCGCGTAAAGCTGTACCTGCGGAATTGGGCGGTGTAAATGAATCGGGCTTCGTTGAGGTAATACCTGCATAGCTTATACTCCGACCTTCCATTGAAATACAATATTGATAAAAAAGATTAATGAATACTGCAAGGAACGGCTTGCAGTTCCAATCTAAGCGGATAGAGCCGTGCATCGCCCAGCCGCCACTCAGAACATCAACGAACCGCATATTACGGGCATGGTGAATATCTTCCGCCCATGCTATCAAATCAGCAGTAAGGTGAAAATCCGAAAAAAGCGTTAGTTTGTGAGGGAGTGTGGTTTCAAATCCTATCCCTATTGCCGGTATTATTATGTGCTGTTGATATGATACTGCTTGCCCGGTATGCGGTACCTTAGACAGTGTGTTCGTCCATGGTTCATACGTACCGTTGTGATTTTCTTTTGCATATTGCAAATAGCCGCCGTAGGAAGTCCAACCGAGTGTCGAATAGTAAAAACTGAGCATGGGTTCTACCGTGAATAAAACACCGGCGCTCTGCATTGCATCGGTCTGCGGCATTGGTAACTGTAAACCGAGTTTTGCAGTTATGCTTAATCCTCCAATAATCATACAATTATGTTCGGAAAATTTTGTTATTCCCGTCTGCGGCGACGTTTTTAGTATTCCCTCGAAGTCCGTATCAGTCATAGATGCCGTAGCCATCGGCTGCATAAAAGAAATATTTCCTTCCACGTGAATGCCTTTCGGGAAATATATGCCGCCATGAATTGTATAAGAAAGCGAAGGCGTAAGCGGCCATTTTAAGTCGCTTAGGATTGCACCATAATAGCATACATACTCACGGCTTTCAGCAATCATCGTATTAAGCGAAAACGCAATAAACCCGTTCACTGGAAATTTTTCTGTCTTTTCTGCGGCATCAATACATTTTGCATCTTGTGCTAAAGCTATTTGCAGTAAGAGAAAAAAAATGATAAAAAATACTGAACAAAAGCGACATGACCGCATAGCCGAACTATAGTCTTAATTTGTAATCTACTCAATATCTCGAAAGTAGTGCATCAAGCCTTTGTTCGAGCAGCATGATAAAAAAACGGCAAATCATGTGTGGATTCTTTGATGTTTGAATTGCGGTAACTATCGGGCAGGGGGGATTTGAACCCCCGACTTCTTGGTCCCGAACCAAGCGCGCTACCCCTGCGCTACTGCCCGTTTGTGTGGATATCTTATCTATTACAAATATAAAAACAAAAGCTCACCACTTGCGCGGTGAGCTTCTTCGGGAGCGACGGGGCTCGAACCCGCGATCTCCGGCGTGACAGGCCAGCGCGATAACCAGCTTCGCTACGCCCCCGTAATGG
>CAUVHB010000321.1:0-2626 GCA_963551335.1 uncultured Treponema sp. | reverse complement strand
TATCGTAGTTTTTTATTTCATTCTATAACGGAAGTTGAGGATTTTATGGCGAAACAAAAACGAGAACTTTTTAAAACAAATATCGGTATGCTTCTTGCCTGCGTAGGCTCAGCAATGGGATTGGCGAATATTTGGATGTTTCCAGCCCGCTTGGCGGAGTTCGGCGGCATCACGTTTCTTATTCCATACCTCATTTTTTTATTCGGCTTTTCCGCTTTCGGACTGATGGGAGAATATGCATTCGGTCGAAAGATGCGCAAAGGACCGGTACTTGCCTTTGAATCGGTCATTGCGCAAAAGACAACAAATCCCCTACTCCGCGGCATCGGCTGGTTTCCAGTTATCGCCCTTATCGGAATCCTTTCATTTTATACCGTAATTATTGGATGGATACTACGCTATCTTGTATTGGCAATTACCAATACATTCCCAGTAATGCCCCCTGCGTTTTTTGAATCCTTTGCAGGAACGCCTGCCAACATTCCGTGGACACTCGTAGCCCTTATAGCAACAGCGATAATCGTCAGTCTCGGTATCCAAAAAGGCATCGAACGTTTTACCACTGTGATGATGGCAACTTTTTATATCGTCGTTACCGTGATGGTTATCCGTGCGCTCACTCTTCCCGGCGCGTTACGAGGAGTTGTCATAATGTTGAGCCCTAAGTGGGAAGCATTCGCGCATTTGAGAATCTGGATATATGCACTGGGAATGGCATTTTTTACGCTCAGCCTTGGCGGAGCTGCAATGCTGATATACGGAAGCTATATGCCGGAAGGTTCCGATGTTCCCCGTACTGCTCGGCAAACGGCAGGCTTGGATTTACTCGCTTCGGTGATGTGCGCCCTGTTCACCGTTCCGGTTGCATTCTCTTTAGGCATAAATCCACAGGCAGGCGCAGCACTTCTCTTTATTGCCGTACCTAAAATTATCGCACACATGCCAGCGGGTTATATCTTCGGCATACTTTTTTTCCTCTGTGCACTGTTTGCTGCCCTCACCTCTTCAATTGTTATGCTTGAAGTTCCGGTCGAATCACTAATGTCCAAATTCAGAATCGGCAGGAAAAAAGCCGCGATTATTATCACCGCGTTAGCAGCATGTATCGCCGTACCGCTCAACTTTGACATGAGGGTATTCGGTACCTTCACCGACACTGTCGCCATCATTATTTTTCCGTTGGCAGCAGTTACAGCGGCCTTTATCATCTTTTGGGTATACGGAGCACAGCGGACACTTGACGATATCAACCTTGATGCCAAGCATAAAGTCGGTAGTTGGTATGCCCCCTATATGCAGTATGTCTTTGTCCCTGTGTGTCTCATTTTAGTTATTGCCGGTATCTTTCTCGGCGGACTGTAAATCGGGTACTCCCCATACTTACAATTATTTCGTGGAAAAATTGATTTGTACTAATGCTACACACAACGGAATATCCTTATGTATTTCTACTTACAGAGATAGCTGTTCAAGATATTTCATTACCTGTTGCGCCGCCTGCCGATTACGAGTACTGCTGTCGGATACTTCATTGATAACACTTCTAATCCGCTCCGTATCATCGCTTACACTGTGTATGGTACTGTCGATATGACGAGAACTTTCAACCAGTTTTGACATTTCTCTGCTGACTTCCGTATTATCCGTCAGTATCTCTAAGGAACCTTCTTTAACTTGTGCCGTGATGGCGCTGATTTTTTTAATGCTTTCGAGTACCTGTGTATTACCGTCATTTTGTTTTGTCATCGATTCCATAATGGCATTACTGCCTCGGTTGACCGTTGACAACAATCTCATAATTTCTGCAAATTGTACGGATGTCGTATCTGCTGTAGAAGCAAGTTCTTCAATTTTCATCTTAAGCGTTTTCAATACTGCTGTAATGTTTTTCCCTTGCGTGCTTGATTCTTCAGCGAGTTTTCGTATCTCATCGGCAACAACTGCAAATCCTTTTCCTACATCACCGGCATGAGCCGCTTCGATGGCTGCATTCATCGCAAGCAAATTCGTTTGGCTTGCAATATGTTGAATAACACTGCTCGCTTCCAACAATCCTTCGGACTGCTCGTTAATATTTTTTACAATCGTATGTGTAGTGAAAACAGCCGTATTCCCTGCATCTGCAGCATTGTTCAGATTACCAATCGAATCGAATGTATCTTTAACCGTATCGGTCACCGACTGAATATTCATTACCATTTGCTCTATTGTAGAAACGGAACCGCCTATGGAATACGCTTGCGTTTCTATGTTGGTATCAAGGCTCTCTATATTTTGCGCTATCCTTTGAAGAGTCGCTTGCATCTTTAAAATACCGTCCGATTGGTTTTGAATATAACTCTGTACGGAAGAAACACTTTCGGTAATTGCCTTAACTGCGCTGGAAGTCATCTTCATATTGGAAGAAAGCGCTTCCGCCGTATCAGTCGAAACAGTAACGCTTTTGTTTAAATCATTTAAAAAAGTTTTATTGAATGTCAAGAAAGTATTAAAGTCTTGCAATAAAAGAGAAAGTTCATCCCGCGTCCATGCGACAACTGTATCTTGCCGATAATCTCCATTTGCTAACTTTCTAACAATTTGCTGTACCAACGTTATTCTTCTTCCAAATGAATATATGATAGTC
>CAUVHB010000320.1:0-2633 GCA_963551335.1 uncultured Treponema sp. | reverse complement strand
TGCGATAGGTGCAGCGATTGTGCTCGTTATATTGTCATTTTTCAGTTTTACCATTGTTTCAACTACGGATAACGGAGTGGTAACGCGGTTCGGTAAGTATAACCGGACGCTGCAGCCGGGTTTACAGTTTATTATCCCGATTGTCGAGCGGGTGTATCACATTCCGGTTACAACCGTTCAAAAAGAGGAATTCGGTTTCCGTACCACGATGGCATCCGACCGGAGTCAGTATCGGAACAATATCCTCGCTGAATCTTCTATGCTGACTGGCGATCTCAATATTATCAATGTTGAATGGACGGTGCAGTACCGCATTATCGACCCCAAGGCGTGGCTCTTTAATGTTAAGTCAAATGAGCGGATTAACACCATTCGCGATGTGTCCACCGCGGCAATCAATAGCTTAATCGGAGACCGCGCTATTTTGGATATTATGGGTTCGGAGCGTGACTCCATTCAGTTTTCGGCAAAAGAGATTATGAACGAAAAGTATAAGCAGCTGGGGCTCGGCATTGCAGTTTCGTCGGTGCAGCTGCAAAACGTTGTTCCGCCGGAAGACGTGCAGCAAGCCTTTGAGGATGTCAATATCGCCATTCAAGATATGAACAGGATGATTAACGAAGGTAAGGAAGCCTACAATAAAGAAATCCCTAAAGCGAAAGGCGATGCCGATCGGATGATTCAAGAAGCGCGCGGCTATGCGGCGGAACGGGTTAATAAGGCGGAAGGGGATGTTGCACGGTTTAACGCCGTCTATGCCGAGTACAGCAAGGCGCCTGATATTACGCGGCGCCGCCTGTACCTAGAAACGCTCGATAAGATATTTTCAAATACCGACAAGGTAATCTTCATCGATAAAAACGTCAAAAATTTCTTACCGTTAAAAAATCTTTCGGGAGGGGTACAGTGAGATCGAGTAAAATAGATCCGGTAAAAGCAAAGAAAGCGGCGCTGCTGGGAGTAGCATTACTGGGCATTCTTATTCTTGTGTTATTGATAAAGCCTTTTTATATTTTAAATGAGGGGCAGACAGTTATTATCACTCAGTTTGGCGAAATTGTAAAAACCGAAACGGAGGCGGGGCTTCATTTTAAAATGCCGATTCTGCATCAGGTGCATCGGTATACAGCAAAACTACTCCGCATCGATGGCGACCCGCAAAAGATTCTCACCAAAGAAAAGCAATTCATCGAGGTAAATACGACCAGCCGTTGGCGCATTTCGGATATCCGCAAGTTCTATCAGTCGCTCGGAACCTACGAAGCCGCATATTCTCGGCTCTCCGATATTATCGACTCATCAGTGCGGGATATTATCACCGTCAACAGTTTGGATGACGTTGTTCGCAGCACCAACAGCATTAACGAAACTGTTCATCATGAGCAGTTCGGAGTAAACACGGATGAGGTGAAGCTGGAAGAGGTAACCGGCGCGGAAAAGGTTGTGTATGCGAATATCGAAAAAGGGCGCGATGTGCTGGCAGCCGAAATTTTGAAGAAGGCAAATATGCAGCTGGAAGATTTCGGCATTGAGGTTATCGATGTTATTTTTAAAGAGATAAAGTATTCCGACGAATTGCAAGCCTCCGTGTATAATAGAATGATTAAGGAGCGAAATCAGATTGCGCAAACCTTTCGTTCTACCGGTGAAGGAAAAAAAGCGGAATGGCTCGGTAAATTGGAAAACGAGAAAAAAAGTATCCTATCAAAGGCATATTCCGAGTCGGAGAAGATAAAGGGCGCGGCGGATGCACAAGCGACCGCAATCTATGCTGCATCATACGGCAAGTCCCCTGAGTTTTATAGCTTTTGGAAGAGCCTTGAAGTATACCAAAACGCGCTTCCCGATGCCGAAAAGATATTATCAACCGATATGGAATACTTTCAGTATCTTTATAAACATTAACGTGGAGACTGATAGAGCGCTTAAAAAAATGCTTTTAGAGCTGCTCTAATAGTTGTTGAGATTTTTACCGATACTGAAATATGCAGGGAGGACTCCGGTGAGACGTAGAGGTTCTTTTGGACGAGTAATAGTATTGCTTTTATTGATTATTATATTGGTTTTAGGCGGACTTTTTTGGTTCAGCTATCTTGGCTTAATCAATGCGCGGGGACTCTTTTCTCCGGTATATTCATGGTTCGGATTAAAAACGCCTGCGGGTGTTGCTTCTCCGGCCGATGCTGATGCGGATTTGGATGCCGACCGGTATGCAAAACGGTTGATAGCCTTGGATGTCCGCTCGCAGGAGCTTGATAAAAAAGAAGCGGATGTTACCGCCCGCGAAAAAGAAGCCGCGCAGGTATCGCAGGAGTTGGATGACCGGCTTTCGATTATAGAAGAAAAAGAAAAGTCGTTTAAGCAGATGATGGCGGAACGCGATATGCGGGAAGTAAATATCGACCAGATTGCGCGGTATATCAACGGTATGCCGCCTGAGAAAGCTGTCGCAAATCTGCTGCAAATGGATGATCAAGATATTATCGATGTGTTGCGGGCGGTGGAGGCAATCGCAAAAAAAGCAAACAAGACTTCTTCCGTTGCGTACTGGTTCTCGTTGATGCCGGCAAATCGTGCCGCCGATATTCAGCGCAAGATGGCAAACAAACCGGCAACGCTTCCTTAATCTCTTG
>CAUVHB010000319.1:0-2633 GCA_963551335.1 uncultured Treponema sp. | reverse complement strand
AAGGTCAAAGAATCATCGATAATAACGGCTATGTATCGTTAAAAAATTGAAAAACACCCGTTGAACAGATGTACAGCGTCTGTTCAACATCGTTTTAAACTGTAATCATCTCCCCCCGCTTCAACCTGACATTTCTGCAAAACTGGAGGCAATCCTTATGCAATATACAATCAATGCACCAGCTCAGGCGCCTATAGAAAATATGAGCGATTTTTATCGATGGCTTGACGGCTTTATCAACTTTGAAAAACGACCGCATACGAAAGAGTTTTCACTTGAGGTGATTAGATACTATGCCGCGCTCTTTTCCAATCCGCAAACGGCATATAAGACAATACACATTGCCGGTTCCAAAGGGAAGGGTTCAGTTGCGGCAATGCTTTCCGCCTTGCTCACCCAAGCTGGTTATAAGACAGGGCTCTACACCTCTCCCCACGTCAACGACTTCCGCGAGCGGATAACGGAAAACGGCTGCTTTTTTAGCGATGCAGCCTACCTCGAAGCCTTCCGCTCGGTACAAGATGGTATGATGCCGCATATCGGGCAGGAGGGAGAGCCGCAGCCGAGCTGGTTTGAACTGGTAACACTGACCGCTTTTGTACTGTTTCGACAGGAGCGGCTCGACTGGGCAGTGTTTGAAACCGGCATGGGAGGCAGGCTTGATGCTACCAACATTGTGCAGCCGGAAATCATCGTGCTAACGCCAATCGAGCTGGAACACTGTGAATACCTCGGCGCGACCATTCCACTCATCGCGGCGGAAAAAGCGGGAATCATTAAAACCGGTGTTCCCGTCTTTTGCGCGCGCCAGCAACCTTCCGCACTTGAGGTGTTCAGAGAACGGGCAAAGGAGCTCAATGCGCCGTTCTACTATCTCCCCGACTGTATCGAAACAATCGAACACCGACTGACACCGCAGGGGCGCGAAGTTACCATCAGCTTTTCCGCCATGCATCCGGTTGGCGCTCTTTTTAACCGTCCGCTCCACACCATACTCCCGCTTTTTACGCCTGTGCAGGCAGAAAATGCTGCGCTCGCCGCTGCCGCTTTTAAATACCGCTTTCCCGATATGACGGAAGACGTCATCGAACGCGGTCTTTCAAAAGCATGGCTCCCCGCGCGCTTCCAGCTGTTACGTACCAAGCCGCTCATTGTCATCGATGGCGCGCATACCCATAATAGCATACAAGCCTGCGCAGACACGTTTTTTTCGCTCCTTGACAATAGCTCTGGCACACCGTCCGTATCCGAAACTCCGGTTCCTTATAAAGGTAGTGTACCTGAACATTCCGCTGTTCCATCCGTATCCGCTGAATCATCAAAGAAAAAGCCCATACTGGTCTTTGCCTGCGCAGCCGACAAAGACCCCGCCGGTTTTGCGCCGATTTTCTGCGATACTATTGCGTACCTCTACCTTACCGTGCCGGGGGCATTTAAAAAGGGCAATTTAGAGAAAACCGTCGGCGCGTTTACGCAAGTTTTCGGGCATACGAATACGGTTGTGATGGAAGCGAGCGAAGATTTTAACGCTGTTTTAAAACGCGCCTTTACCCAAAGCCTTGCCGAAGAGCGCCCGCTGTTAATTACGGGTTCATTCTATCTGGCGGCGGAAGCGCAACGCATATATTCCGCTGAGGATTTTCAGGGTCGGGGAACTCAATGCTAACCGCATAGAGCTGCAAACCCACCGGCGCAGCTTCCGCTCCCTGCGGCGCATAGAGAGGGTCTCCTACAATGGGAAAGCCAGCCGCAGCGAGATGCGCGCGTACTTGATGCCGATAGCCGCGGGGCAGGCGACAGCGTACCCGAAGCGCCGACTGGGACGGCAGCATCTCGATTGATTCGATAACCGTCGTGTACTGCCGCCCTTCTTTTTTGTAATGCCGCGAGCCGGAAAAAACTGGCGCGACCCGCTTTGCGCCGGGGCCAAAATTTCTAAACTGACTTGTTACGGCTTTTAATGATGTCCCTGTCGAGGAGTGGTTGGTTTCCACAAACGCGCAATAGGTTTTTATGATCTGCCCCGCTTCCTGCCGATCAGCCAGAAAATCATATACCGCCTGTTCCTTTGCGAACAGCACCAGTCCCCGCGTATCCGTATCGAGCCGGTGCAAAAGCCCCCCCTCAATCGCTTTTTTGCCGCGCACCTGCGCCGCTGTCTGCAGAGTATCGGGCAACACATCAAACTGCCTATCATCAGGCTGCCCATCAAACGGCATACCATCGGGTAGCGCATCAAGCTGCATGGTATTGGATAGCATATTTTCCCCCGCATGATGCAAAAACCAATAGACCAGCGTCTCGCGTTCATCCACTCGGAGCGGCGCAGTAGGAAGATGCGGCGGCTTATACACAACCGCCCATTGCGCAGTTTCGTGTATAACGCAGGGTTCCGTTCTATTATAATCGAAAGCAGGGACAGAAAATATTTTTTCAGTGGGATTTTGCATAAACGCCTCTCGGACAATCACATCAGACGGTTTTTTAACAACCGCAGAATAATTGGGGCTGTTCAACCAGAATAGCTATCCTTGGCAGTTTTGGTCGAATAGTGTCAATTTTTCCGTGGGGTTGTTAAAAAAAGCCTGATGCATGGTAAGTTGTAAAATATAATGCCCACAAAAGGAGTAAAA
>CAUVHB010000318.1:0-2640 GCA_963551335.1 uncultured Treponema sp. | reverse complement strand
CATGGCACCTCTACCTCCTCCGCATTGTACCAGAAACGCTTTCCATCGGCAGGGACGACTTTGCCCGTGCGCTGCAGGAACGGGGACTCGGTATTTCAGTTCACTTTATCCCCCACTTTGAACTGACTTTCCTGAAAGATCGGTATAACCTGCGCGCACAGGACTTCCCCAATGCCGCATCGCACTATTCGCAGAGCATCAGCCTTCCGTTCTGGCCTGATATGACCGATGAGGATGTGCAGTATGTCATCGATACGGTAATCGATACCGCAAAAAAATTCCGCAGATAGGGAAGATATAAGGGGGATAGCGAAAAATGAACCGACTTTTGAAATATCATCAAAGTTTTCAAAAAGCAGGGATTTGACAGGAAGTTTGATATGATAGAACAATTTGTTTCTGACCTTACTTTTGACGGGCAACGATATGCGGTCATTGTCCGAGCACCCGTATCATCGGGAATTATTTCCGCCGTGCATCTACCGCCCTTACCGGAAGGCTATGCCTTTTATAGCGCATCGCAGATTCCCGGTCAAAAAACCGTCGAAGTATTCGAGCACTTGATCCCTCTTTTTACAGCGGATGAGATAGAGTATAAGGATCAAGCCGTCGGAATCCTTACCGGAGAGGATGAGGCAACGCTTGAAGCGCTGCGGAAAGACATCACCATAGAACTGGAACCGATTCCCGAAGACAGCTTCGAAGAGGGACGACAACATACGCTGTTCGACTATCCGATCATTGCGCGGGAAGATCGAACTGCCGGAAATATCGATGCAATCTTTGAAACGGCAGCCTCCACCGTATTCTCATCGCTTAAGATCGCTTCGCAATACGCAGCCCGTTCGGAACCGTTTTCCGCTGTAACGGTGTTTCGCGATGACGGGCTTGACGTCTATGTACCAACTCAGTGGCCGTTTCATGTCCGCACAGCAGTCGCAAAAGCGACAGAGCTTGCTGAAGAAGCCGTTATCGTACATCCGACCAAAACCGGCGAAACCTTCAACGAGCTTTTATGGTACCCGTCCCTCCTTGCCTGTCAGTGCGCTGTTGCGGCAGTTCTCCAGCGGAAAACTGTTTCGCTCAATCTATCAGCGGAAGAAAGTAGAGCTGCAGCTCCTAAAACGCCGGAGATGATTATTGAGCATAAGTCGGCGCTATCCAGCGCTCATTCGATTGCCGCAATGCAGATTTCGATTATCGTCAACGCCGGCGCCTACTGCCCGCTTATCGGTAACATACTCAAGCAAATGACCGCAGCCGCATTAGGACCATACGCCGTACCGAACTATCGAATAGAAGTGCGGGCTTCAAAAACGGCGGACGGTCTTATCGACATCCTTGAAGGCTGGGGCGATTATTATGTGTCAAACGCACTAGAAAACCACATCAACAAGATTATTCAAGATTATAATATCCCGCCGGTAGAATGGCGCACAAAAAACATGGAGGACGATTACAGCGCCGTTTTTTCCAACCTCTTTGAACTCTTAACCGGCAAAAGCGATTTTACCTGTAAATATGCTGCGTACAACGTTTTTAACCGAGGTAAAACAGATAAACGGGACGGACGGTGGCGCGGTATCGGCTTAGCGGCAGGCTTCCGATACAGCGGATGCGCTGCAAACTTCACATATACGGCAAAGCTGACGCTGGATGTTCACAATCAGCTTTCAATTAAAGCTGAACCGGCTGGGGATGATGTAAAGAAAGTTATTAGGAAACTGGCTGCAAAAAAACTGGACATTGCCGAATCCGATATTGCGTTTACCGGTCTTACGACCGCCGATATGAACGAGTCCGGACCTGCGACTGCCGGCAATACCGCCGGTATCGTTCTGCCTCTTGTAGAACAATGTTTGACCGATTTACAGGAGCAGCGCTTCCGCAATCCGCTGCCGATTAGTATTTCGCGAAGCGCCCGCGCACCGCAGCCCAATATGCCGCAGCTTGATGTTCCACAGTCAGATGTTCATCCGATCGATCTTCCGCAACCTGATGTTCCCCCTGTAGAAAATGCAACCGATAAAAATAATGTTCCGTTTATTGCCAAAACACCCGCGGTCTGTATTATCGAACTTGAAATGGACACGATTTGTTATGAAATACACATCAGAAAGATATGGTTTGCATGTCATCCCGGAAAAATGTACGAAAAAAAACATATTCTCAACTATTTGCGAAAAAATATTGCCGCAGCAATATCACGCACCGCGTATGAAGCATTTTCTTCATCTCAAAACGATGGAACGCCCCTTTCCTATTCGGAATATCGAACCATTCTGCCAAATGAAATACCACCGCTTTCCGTAGATATTCCCGAACGTGGAAATTCCGCGAGCGCTTTCGATTCATCTGCGCTGAATATACTGCCAGCTGCATATCTTGCAGCGCTGAACCAAATATTGTTGCGTGTTCCTGCGCGGGTAGACACATTACCGATCCGTAGAGATCATCTATTTAAAGCTATGACGGGGAAAAATTAACATGAAGATACGATTTTACCTCAATAACGAGGCGGTAGAGATTGAAGCCGATGCCGACGAACGGTTGGCAGATGTACTAAGAAGGGATTTCGGACTGCTCAGCGTACGAAAAAGCTGTATGGAAGGTACCTGCGGCTCATGCACGGTGTTATTA
>CAUVHB010000317.1:0-2640 GCA_963551335.1 uncultured Treponema sp. | reverse complement strand
GGATGCTGCAAAGATTATCGCACTTGTAACCGTCCCTGCAACAGTCTTTTTACTCTGTTCGGGTGAGCATATTATCATTTTGGTGTATAAGAGCCGCCGCTTCACCGATGAGTCCGTTCGGCTCACCTTGCAAGCCTTTCAGTGGCATATTGCAGGGCTATTCTTTATCGCATTAAACAGGATTTTAACGTCGGCTTTTTATGCGCAAAGCGATACTAAACGCCCCACGATTGCAGGTATTGCGTGTTTTGGAATCAATATTGTGCTTGCGGCGGCTCTGGCGGGCCTTATGCAAGGCGGCGGCATTGCGTTAGCGCTGACCCTTGCAAGTGCGGTGAATACCGGTCTTTTGCTGTATTTTCTTACTAAAAGCGATTTAATCGATGTGCGGGCATTGCTGACATCTGCCGCGGGCTTTACCGTTAAGATAGCGCTTTTTTCGCTGGTCGCCGCCGCCCCGCTGTATTTTTTCGGCGCACGGCTGTACGATCCGCTTGCGGCATACCCCCGCATTATCGCGCAAGGACTTCCGCTTTTTATCAGCGCCGCGCTTTTTTCACTGATCATTTTGACGCTGCTTTTAATAACGGGAGATTCCTTACTAAAAAGTGTTGCACAAAAAATACGGCGGCGGTAAACGCTTTTAATGGTTTTGCAAAAAAAATCGAGGCTGTTCAGCAAAAGTGAAACAACCTCGATTTTCCTGCGATTTTTATCTACACTGCCTGATGCGTTTACCGTGGTCGCGGCAGTTTTTTGTCTCGAAAACTACCCGATTGCGTTTAATACTTTGTTCAAGCGGTTCTTATCAAAGAGATCCAATGGACGACCTTCCGTAAAGCGGCGCGCTTCTTCTGTAAAGGTACCGGCTGTCATACAAATCCCCTTGCCTGCTTTCATTTCCTTAATTCTGCCGTGAAAGTCGCGCAGCACCAACTCACCGACTGAACCTTGAGAACGGAAGAAGCGGAATATCACGAGATCCGCCCATTTAGGCGTATCAATTTCGGCAACGATATCGGTATAGGTTGCAAGGACACTGATATCAAGTATCTTCACCTTAGCGTTAGGAAAGAAACGCGAAACGATTTTGCGACACAATCCGACAAATTCGCTTTGCCCTGCCATTAAATAAATATGCAAATTTTTATTTTGATTTAATTCTTGATAGCGCATGATAAGGGAAGCGACATCTTTATAGCCGGGACTGACGGTCTGAATTTCCTTTAATTGAATCAGCGCTTTTTGCAAATCCTGCGTTTTAATCCGGGCAGCCGCTAAATTATAGCGCAGCTCATTCATGATATCCATCGGAATGCCGTCATGTTTTAGACCGATTTCAAAATCTTCAATTGCCTTATCCAATTGATTTGCCCGCATCCGTATCAACCCGGCATAGAGCGCTGCGCGGGGACCCACTTCTGGAGAAACCCGCAAATGAGTGAATATTTTTAATGCCTGATCGTTTGAGCCGACTTCATAAAAACACTCGCCCATTGCAAAGAGCGCTTCCTTATTATCCGGCTGCACATCCAATACTTTTTTCAAGCATGGAAGCGCCTCTTGATATTTCCGTAAACTTTGGAACGTATAGCCGAGATATTTTAACGCCATCACATTATCGGGCTGGATGAGCAGCGCTTTCCGTAAAAATGGAACCGCTTTTTCGTATTCTTTTTGGATATAATAAATATATCCGAGGTTATAGTTTATCTCAAAATGATTAGGATTGATATTCTTTGCCAGCAACAGTCCTTTCTTCGCTTCTACAAACCGATCTGTTTTCAGTGCGCTGATGCCGTACCGTGAGCTAATTTCAAATTGCTCCGATGGGATACGCCCGCTCATCTGATCTAAAAGCGGCGCATAAGAAGCATAAGCCTTTTCCCAGTCTTGATCCTGAAAATATATATCTCCGACCATTAAAAGAGCGGCGCTGTCATTTGGATTTTGTGCAAGCCGTTTTGTTGCTTCGCGTATCACGGCAGCCTTATTTTTTTTGCCAACTGATAACATTCCACGGCCTTTAAGCCCCGTCATGACAACCGTTACAACTGCAACAACTACAGTAATGATGAAAATAGAGATAATTGCAAGAGACATACTGCTTATATTATCTTATCTATTTGAATAACTGTCAAGACAAGCCGTTGCCGAACCACGGAAATCAGTTTTTGAAAAATGATATTGCGATTGAACCATTTCTATGACGTTTTTAGAAAAAATGAGGCGCTTTTTTAGTAGTTTCCCGATGATTTTGGTCTGAAAACCTATGAAAATGGCAAAAACTGATTTCCGTGTCGCCGAACCGGTTCCGCTTAGGCAAGGGGGATACCATCTCTCTTCTCTGTCCAATTAGGCACTGCGCTAATATTGATTATTTCATATTTATATTTTATAACTTTAGTCGCATGACTAAAATCGGAAACAGAATCTCTTCAAATGCTTGGTTAGAAGTAGATCTTTGGGATTATTATTCTTTAAGGAACGTATGACACGCTTTTCAAAGCGGACAAAACCTGCGGTTTTGCGATTTAAAAGTCATGTTATGATCACACGGTCTTGTGTGGTTTTAGAAAAGGGGGAATAGAATGGTTTTTCCAGGTTTAAAAAAATTGGGCAAAGAATTTGGGTTCAAAA
>CAUVHB010000316.1:0-2651 GCA_963551335.1 uncultured Treponema sp. | reverse complement strand
TTGATTGACTGATTTTTCCCTGCACACTATAATAGCTGGATATGAAACGAAAATTGATTACTTCAGCCCTTCCTTATGTGAATAATATCCCGCATCTTGGAAATTTGATTCAAGTCTTGTCCGCCGATGTCTTTGCGCGTTTTTGCAGACTCCGCGGATATACGAGCTTATATGTGTGCGGTACCGATGAATATGGTACGGCAACCGAAACAAAGGCCCTCGAAGAAGGGAAAACGCCGCGCGAATTGTGCGACTACTACCATGCAATCCACCGTGATATTTATCACTGGTTCAATATTGCGTTTGACTACTTTGGACGCACCTCTACCCCTCAGCAAACAGAGATTGTGCAGGGTATTTTTAAAGATATTGAAAAAAACGGCTTTATAAAAGAACATACCATAGAACAGCTCCACTGTGCGCACTGTAACCGCTTTTTGGCAGACCGCTATGTACGCGGAACCTGCCCGCACTGCGGCTACGAAGACGCGCGCGGCGATCAGTGTGAACACTGCGGTAAGCTGTTGGAGCCGACCGAGCTGAAAGCTCCCCGCTGTTCTACCTGCGGAGCTGCTCCGGAGCCGCGCAGTACGAAGCACCTCTACATCGACTTGCCGGGCATTGTACCGCAGTATGAGCCGTGGATGCAAAAAGCGAGTGTAGAAGGTCAGTGGAGCAACAACGCCGTGCAGATGACCAAAGGCTGGCTGCGCGACGGTTTACAGGAGCGCGCCATCACCCGCGACCTGAAATGGGGTATCCCCGTCCCGAAAGCGGGCTTTGAAGATAAGGTTTTCTACGTTTGGTTCGATGCCCCGATTGGATATATCTCTATTACAAAATGCTTTACCGATTTAATCGGCGCTGATTGGAAAAACTGGTGGCTTGACCAAAACGACATCGAGCTCTTTCAGTTTATCGGAAAAGATAATATCCCCTTCCATACAGTGATTTTCCCCAGCTCGCTCATTGCGTCGGGAAAGGATTGGGTAAAGCTCCATCATATTTCAAGCAGCGAGTACCTCAACTATGAGTCCGGCAAGTTCTCAAAATCGAAAGGAATCGGTGTGTTCGGCTCCGATGCGAAGGACTCGGGGATTCCGGCGGATATGTGGCGTTTCTATATCTTCTATAATCGCCCCGAAAAGAACGATGCCCTGTTTACATGGAAAGATTTTCAGGAGCGGGTAAACAGCGAGCTGGTTGGAAACTTGTGTAACCTCATAAACCGGACGCTCACCTTTGTGTCGCGCTATTATGACAGCGTTATCCCGCAGCGGGATGGGATGGCTTCTGCCCGTGAGGATGTCCGCGCAGTAACGGAAGGCTTGCGGGCTGCAGCAAAGTACAGCATTGAAAAGATTACCGCCTTGCTTGAAGAAGCGGAACTGCGCGACGCTTTCCACGAGCTGTTTGCGCTTTCCTCTGTTGCAAACAAGGCGTTCCAAGACGGCGAGCCGTGGAAAAACCGCGAGGCTGATCCCGAAAAGGCAGAGGCGCTCCTCTTTGAACTGTGCTATGTAATCAAGGATTTGCTGATAGTGATGCACCCCTATATGCCGGAATACGCCGATGCGGTTGCTTCGTTCTTGGGGATTAAAATCTGGTCAGGCAATGTCTTTGACTGGGAGCATCCCGTACAGCCCCGTCCCGAAGGCGCACTCGCGTGGGAAAACCTCTTGGAACGGCGCGGGTTGGATCGGGTACACAAACCTGCCATCATCTTTAAAACGCTGGAAAACGATGCGATTGCCGCCTACCGCGAACGCTATGCTGGCAGTCAAAAAGAGCGCGCTGCGCAAGCCGGAAAACAGGCTGCGGGAAAGCAAGGCGGCGGCGCACAGAGCGAGAAAAAGCAGCAAAATGCAGGAAGTAAAAATACCTCCGGAAATTCCGCTCAAAAATCGCCGGAAAAGCACGCAAAACCGGCATGGGCAGACATTCCTCCCGAACGGCTTTTTACCGATTATATTTCGTTAAAAACCGCGAAAATCCTTTCGGTAGAAAAACATCCTGATGCGGATAAGCTCTTTGTGGAAACCATTGATGACGGCTCTGAAGGCGGACGGGTTATCCTTTCCGGCTTAGCGCCGTATTTTGCGCCGGAAGCGCTGGTAGGCGCCGATATTATCCTCGTAGAAAACTTAAAACCGCGGAAGATGCGCGGCATTGAATCGAAAGGAATGCTCTTAGCCGCTCATTATACCGATGCGGACGGAACTGAGCGGGTGGAGCTGGTTGGTATGCCCGGCGCTATTGCCGGTACGCCGGTAACGCTGGAAGGCGCCGAAAGAGCGATGCCGTCAGTACAGAAACCGCAAACTATTGATGCGGAGCTCTTCTTTGCAGTACCCTTTACGGTAGAAGATTTCCGCGTATGCGTCGCCGGAAAACAGCTCATGGTCAACGGCAAACCGCTCGTAATGAAGCGCGTTAAAACCGGCACGGTGCAGTAAGCGACATGAATACCTCTGTGAAGAAATGCACAGAGGTCTGTTTATAGGGCTGGAAACAGGGGAGGGGAACGGAGAAGCGGTAATAATATATTAAAAATGAAAACGCGGAAAAAGCATACGGAAAAGGCTTTTATGCTCTTTTTTATGCAAATCTTCTTTGTGATGGGAAAAAATAAAGATGTGCTCTTCCGAACC
>CAUVHB010000315.1:0-2678 GCA_963551335.1 uncultured Treponema sp. | reverse complement strand
ACTGCAACCGGATATAAAAATGCCGATGTACTGATGATCTCGGACTTCGTAATGGCAGATATTTCAGATGATCTTGTTACGGCTATCGAACAGGAACAAGAAAAGAACACCGGCTTTTACAGCCTTGTTATCGGAGAAAGCGGCAACAACAATACCATCGCCTGTTTTAATCACAACTGGCTGTACGACACCAATGATGCCCGCGCATCCCGGCATCTTGTTGAGCAGCTGCATGAACTGAAAACACGGAAATAACAAGCCCCCGGTTACACCACCAACAACAGAAGCCGCATTATATCTATGCAGCGCCGCATTTTTTCGGTATGATGGCGGAATGGTCGAGTTATTAGCGCCGGCAGGGAATCCCGAAGCACTGGAAGCAGCCATTGCGGAGGGAGCGGATGCCGTTTATTTAGGTTTAAAGAGTTTTAATGCCCGTATGCGGTCTTCAAACTTTGCGTGGAATCAGTTTGAGGCAACGGTTGATGTACTGCATAAGCGGAATAAAAAAATATATGTTACCGTCAATACGGTTGTAACCGAGAACGAGATGGAGCGGCTCTACCGGTTCTTGGCGTATCTCAACAATGTCGGGCCGGACGGCATTATCGTGCAGGATCTGGGGCTCATCCAAATGGCGCATAAGCACTTTCCCAATCTCAAGCTCCATGCTTCTACGCAGCTCAATATCGCAAGCGCAAAGGCAGCCAATGCGATGAGCCGCTGGGGAGTGTCGCGGACGGTGCTTGCCCGGGAGTTGAGCTTGGAAGAAATCCGTGCCGTTCATGCCAACACTTCCTGCGAACTTGAGGTATTTGTACACGGGGCGCTCTGCGTCAGCGAATCGGGCTTGTGCTTGTTTTCGAGCTACCTTGGCGGAAAGTCGGCAAACCGCGGAATGTGTACCCAAGCGTGCCGCCGCCTCTACACCGCGCATGAGCCGGAAGGCGACCGTGAAGGCTACTTTTTCTCTCCGGCGGACTTACAGCTCATCGAATATATCCCCGATCTTATCCGAGCCGGCGTTGCCTCATTTAAAATAGAAGGAAGAATGAAAAGCGCCGAGTATGTCGGCACGGTGGTGTCCGCTTACCGGTATGTCATCGACAACTGGGAAGCCGATAAAAAGGCGGCGGTAGAAACAGGCAAGCGTATCTTAGCAAACGACTTTGCGCGGAAAAAGACGAGCTACCGCTTTAAAAGTACCCGTGCAGAAGAAGTGCTCAATCCCGATCAGGCGGGCGGCACTGGCATCTATCTCGGCGTTATCGACGGCATTAAAAAAGGCGCCGTGGAGGAAGTCCCCTTTAAAGATGGTACACGGGCGGTACACTATGTGCAGCTTAAAGACGGACACTATACGCCGGAGAAAGGCGACTCAGTGCGCATTCATAAAAAGGATGACAGCGGACGAGAAAGCTGGAAAATTCAGGATATAATGGAAAGCGAATCCGGCGCATGGCTACAGCTGCCTGCGGATTCCGGCAAAGGGGACAGCGTATACCTCTTGCAAACCAAGGCAATGACCAAGCGTTACCCCCGTTTGCTGCCCGCCTCGCTCGAAAAATACCGCAAGCAGCCCAACGACGAAGCCCTGCCGATACTGACGCTTGAAGCAGGCTTCCCGACGCTCAGCGATTCAAGCAAAACCGCGCCCTCAAAAGCGCCATCCGCGACACCTGCCGGAGCTGCACTGCCCGCGAAATCAACGGCTGCGGCAACCGCACCATCTGCAACACCCGTCAAAAAGAGCCTTGCAAAAAAGCCTGCGGATATCTTCCCCGAAGGGCTCTACGTTCAGGTTTCTTCCATTGAGGATTTGCATACCATCCTTGCGGATAAACCGGTGCGGGTCATTATCAATTTGAATGAGGATACCTATCCGGCGCTGGCTGGACAGCAGTCAAAACAGCAGCAGTCCAATCAGCACCAATCAACTCAGCCCCAGCCGAATACGCAGCAGGCAAAACCGCTGCCGTTCTCCAAACGGGAAATTTTTATTTCGCTTGATCCTTTCGTGCCGCAGGAACAGGAGCCGATCCTTGCGGAGCAGCTAGAACAGCTGAGTGCGCAGGGGTACACGCAATTTATCGTAAATAATCCGGCGCATATTTCCATGCTCCGCAATAAAAAGAACTTTTTAGTCGCGGGACCGTACCTGTACACCTTTAACTGTTGGGCCGTTTCGTGGCTGCAAGAGAACGGTATTTGCGCCTACATTCCACCAGCCGAAAGCTCTCAGGCGAATATCGAAACAGTGTTTGCGCCGGAGCTGCGTCCGCAGGTGTTGCTGCCGCTTTTTTCGTACTCCGTACTGTTCAGAATGCGCTTTACGCTACCGAAAAACTACAACTTCCTCTACTTTTCCGACAAGCAAGGCGAAGCGTTCAGAGCTTTTTCTACACCATCCGCCTCTTTTGTGCTGTCCGACAAGCCGTTCTCGGTTGTAGACCGATACCACGCTTTGCAGCATCATCAGTTCTCACGCTTTTTGCTGGATTTTTCACACACGACCGTTGAACGCCGCGCTTACCGGTTCATCTTACAGTCGCTCAGGAGCGGTACTCCCCTCCCCGACTCGGTACGCTTTAACTGGAAAGAAGGCTTTTACGATCCGCAGCGGGTGGAAGAGCTCAAACAACTGGGGCAAAAATCGGCGGCAGAGCGCGACAGCAAAA
>CAUVHB010000314.1:0-2688 GCA_963551335.1 uncultured Treponema sp. | reverse complement strand
TAGAGGTTCCCTAATGCTAATTCCAAAAGTCCAGTTTTTCCTGTATACCAATGTCGGCTGCATGGAAGACAGGGTCTTTACCTTCTTTCCGCTGTTTTTCGTAATCTTTTAAAGCATTCAGCGCGATCTTTCCCAATAGGAAAATAGACGGCAAGTTGATTAACGCCATAATGCCCATCAACAAATCGCCGATATCCCATGCCAACGCTTGTTTATGCGCTGCACCGAAAAGCACGACGAGCGCGGCAAAAATTCTATAGAGCAGCATAAAGGTTTTTCCGGGAACTTTACCATAAATATATGTAAGGTTATTATCAACATAGTATAAGTTACCCAGCAATGTGGTAAAGGCAAATAATATCAGCGAGAACGTGATAAAGTGATGCCCAAACTCCCCCATCAGCGTGGCTAATGCTGCCTGCACATACGGCGCTCCACTCAACGATTCCGAAGGCTCAATGCCCGCGCTAAAACACATAAAGGCAGTCGCACTGCATATAATGAGCGTGTCGAGGAATACTGAAAGCATCTGTACCAAGCCCTGCTTTACCGGATGGCTGACAATCGCTGTCGCTGCGGCATTCGGCGCCGAACCGATACCAGCTTCGTTGGAATAAAGCCCTCGCTTAATACCGTACATCATACAAGAACCGGCAACACCGCCAAAAATCGCCTTAAAATCGAATGCATTGGCAAAAATACGTACAAACACCGCCGGCATTGCAGAAATATTCATAATAAGTATCACGAGAGAAACAGCGCAGTACACAACACCCATAATAGGTACTAAGACTGATGTTACTTTGAGAATGCGCTTTCCGCCTCCCAGTAAGCAATAGCCGGTCATAACAGCCAAGACGGCGCCGATAATCCACGGCGTTACATTAGGATCATAAAAGCTGTAGACGGCAAAACTGGTTTGTAAATTGAACGCAGCGAGCATATTAAAGCCGATCGCATACGTAAGAATAAGGCTGATAGCAAAAATAATACCGAGCGCTCTGCTTTTTAATGCAGTTTCGATATAATAGGCAGGACCTCCGTAACAGTCGCCATTTTGATCGCGGCGCTTGTAAATTTGCGCAAGCGTCGATTCGATAAAGGCAGATGCGCCACCGATAACCGCAACCACCCACATCCAGAACACCGAGCCGTAGCCGCCTAAACAAATGGCGCTTGCGACACCGACAATATTCCCCGTACCGACTCGTGATGCCGTTGTTACCATCAAGGTTTGAAACGCCGATACATCGCCTTCTTTCATCGGTTTTTCGCCCGTAACCCTAAACGCTTCACCGAGCAGCCGCACCTGCAAAAAGCCTGAACGAACGGTAAAGTAAATGCCTATACCCAACAGCAAAATAATCAGGATGGGGTAATAAAGCAAACTGTTAATTGGCGCAATAATGGCGCCTAACATTTCCAACATACTTTTTCCTCCTTACTAACAATGTATTATTTATCGGTATATTTTTACCTTTAATAAATATTCAAGTTGAGCTCTCGCGAAAGGAACTCAAGAATTCGCGTCCCGACATAGGAGTTTCCATGAGAATCCAGCCCGGGGCAATAAACACCGATGCCATACCCAGCCTTTGATGCGGTAACGATACCGCCGCCTACTCCGCTTTTTGCCGGTAAGCCGATTTTGATTGCAAACTCTCCGGAATAGTCGTAGGTGCCGCAGGTAACCATAAGCGTCCGTAATATTCGGGCATGCTCCCCGCTTAAACGCTGTTTATTTTCTCCGTCTTTACCGTCTCGCGATAGAATAAATCCTAGTTGTGCTAAATCCCGCACATCGGCTAAAATTGAGCAGCTTTTGAAATACACGTTGAGCAAGTCATCGACATTAACATTTGAGGGAATAATTTTTCCATTCAACAGCATATAAGTCAATGCCCTATTAGCAAAGGCGGACGAACTTTCAGAATTGAAAACACTCCTACTATAATCGATTTTATCATTGCCGATAATGTCTCGCGTTCGATTCAGAATCATCTCAAACGTATTATTCCCGTATTTTTCATATAATAACGAGGTACCGACAATGGCTCCGGCATTGATAAACGGATTGACCGGAATATTTTTCTCGCTCAGCTCCAACGCAATGATACTGTTAAAGGGTTTTGCAGATGGCTTTACACCGATAAACTTTTGAATATAGTCAAAATCATAATGTTCAAGTACACAGAGATAAATGATAATTTTAACAATACTTTGAATACTAAACTTATGCTGCGAGGTTCCGACATCATAGAGTGATCCGTTCTTGTCGATCAGCGCAGCGCCGGCTTTTGTTTTATCTTCTTTTGCAAGTTCTGGGATATAGTTTGCAACTACCCCCTTATCAACATACTGTATCCCATATTCATAGGCACGCTGTAACACATCTCGTATTTCCACTATAACCCTCCCATAAAAAGTCAAGAAGAAAGTATCAACTTTCGATTGACTTTTTACGCATGTTCGCAACGAAGTGAGAACATGCAGATGATATACAAGTTTGCGCTTGAGCAAACTTGGGTAAATAAAAGCGGTGCCATTTGTACGGCTTTTATTTTACACTCCTTGATATATAGGAATTATTGTACAATGGAATAATCGATAATGCAACAAGAAATTTTTATCTGTTTGGACAGAGAAGAGAGATGGTACCCCCCTTGCCTAAGCGGAACCGGTTAGGCA
>CAUVHB010000313.1:0-2693 GCA_963551335.1 uncultured Treponema sp. | reverse complement strand
TCATGCGTGCGGTGAACCGTCTCACTTGGTAAATGCGATGATGGATAACGCTGCAGCATATAAAAATGTCGAGATTGTCCACATGGTTGCGATGGGCGGCGGGAAGTATTGTCAGCCGGAATATGCGGAAAACTTTCGGCACAACGCGCTATTTGTCGGCGGAAGCACACGCGAAGCGGTTGCTGCAGGGCGTGCGGATTATACACCGTGTTTCTTTTCTGAAATTCCCCGGCTGTTCAGTACCACATTACCGGTTGATGTTGCAATGGTAACCGTCAGCCCGCCCGATGAGAAAGGTATGTGTTCGCTCGGCGTGTCGGTCGATTATACCCAAGAAGCGGTAAAAAAAGCGAAGATTGTTATCGCGCAGGTGAATAAAGAAATGCCGTGGACTGGGCCGAACAGCCTCGTTTCCGTACAAGATCTTGATTTTATTGTCGAACATGACGAGCCGCTCATCGAATTGCAGCCGCCCAAAATTGGCGATATCGAAAAAGCAATTGGAGAACACTGCGCCTCCCTGATTCCCGACGGAGCAACTCTCCAGCTCGGTATCGGCGCAATTCCCGACGCCGTTCTGTTGTTCCTTAAAGGTAAAAAGGATTTAGGTATCCACTCCGAAATGTTCTCGGACGGCGTATTGGAGCTGGCAAAAGCAGGCGTTATCACCAATAAGAAAAAAACGCTGCATCCCGGAAAATTTATTGTTACTTTCTTAATGGGAACAAAGAAACTGTATGATTTTGTGAACCATAATCCCGATGTTGATATGCGTCCGGTTGATTATGTAAATAATCCCTACGTTATTGCTCAAAACGATCATTTGATTTCTATCAACTCCTGCGTACAGGTAGATTTGATGGGACAGGTTGCCTCCGAAACCATCGGGCCTAAACAGTTCTCCGGCGTCGGCGGACAGGTTGACTTTGTGCGCGGTGCATCCGCGAGCAAGGGGGGCGTTTCGATTATGGCGATGCCGTCAACGGTAAAAGGAAAGATTTCGAAGATTGTTCCGCTGTTGGATGAAGGCGCAGCTGTTACGACGAGCCGTAACGATGTTGACTATGTCGTTACCGAATACGGCGTCGCCGCATTGAAAGGCTTGACATTAAAGCAGCGTGCGCATAATCTGATTGCAATTGCGCATCCCGATTTCCGCGAAGCATTAAAAGCTGAATTCGAAAAGCGCTTTAACTGCAAATACTAAAACGGAATATACCGACGAAATATATTCTTATGGCAGCCGCATTGGATATATTTTAAGCGGTTGCTTTCTTTCTGTACGAAATTTTAAATAAAATTTCGTACGTTTTTTCTGGCTGGGAGGGCAATAAGAGCATTGCTCGCGTTAGGGATTGAAAGGGCGCCGGGGATCTCTCAAAAGTTGGTTACTTTTTCGACATCCCCGCGAGTTTAAAATTAAGTCTTTATACAGTAATGACTTAATTTTAAACATCGCATCTAAATCTAAGGGAACTGTCCAAAAACTGAAGCTTTTGGACAGTCCCGGCGGTACATAAAATGGCTCCAATGAGCCGTTTTATACTGTAACCCTGAAAAGCCCGACGGTTTGCACCGCCTCGTAGAGAGTTTGAGCGGTGCAAACCGGAACGCCCAATAATTAAAAATTGATTGGAGACGAAAATGACAAATCTTGAAAAATACGATCGCATTTTTTTACAAAATTTTCCGGTGAAACAAGAGGATTTACCCGGATTAAAGTACCGGGGATTGAAAGAATGGGATTCGGTTGGGCACATGGATTTGGTAGGCCTTATCGAAGAAACGTTCGGAATTAATTTAAGTACGCTGGATGTTTTGGAATTTTCGACGTATGAAAAAGGCAAAACGATCCTTGCGAAATACGGTGTAGAAATTTAAGTGGCTGCCGTAGCGATTTCGGTTTGGACGGAACCTTTAGCCGAAAGCAACTGCTATATTATATATGAACAGAACGAAAAACGCGGATGCGGAACAGCGCCGTGTGTGGTGATTGATCCGAACGATCCTGCGGGACCGCTTTCGGTGTTGGATCAAAAAGGCTTGCAGCCTGAATGGATACTTTTAACGCATGAGCACTGCGACCATACGGCGGGATTGGAGCCGATGCGGACGCGTTTTCCCGATGCGCAGGTAATGGCGAGCGAGCAGTGCAATAGTGGGATGCAGAATGCGCGGCTCAATATGTCGCGGATGATGGAAGTGTATCTTACCTTTTTTGGCAAGTCGGGTGTAAGCTATGCCCCGTTTGTGTGCCGGCCTGCGGATAAAACATATAGCGAGGTCTGTACGCTGGACTGGCGCGGGCATACGTTCCGCTTTGTGCCGTTGCCCGGGCACACCGCTGGCAGCGTCGGTATTTTTCTTGATGACGATATCTTTTTTTCGGGAGATTATTTGTTGCCGGGTAGGGAGGTGATTTTGCGACTTCCCGGCGGTAGCGAAAAAGACTACCGCGAAATTACGGAACCTTTCTTAGCAACATTACCCGCCGGTATTCATATTTATCCCGGTCACGGTAAGGATTATAGGCTTGCTGTGCCGGGTGATTCGTGCGAGGGGTTCATACCGGTATAAATTGTAGAACGGTAATAACTATGCTATACTATCCCTATGAACAACTCACGGAAACTACCGATCGGCGTACAGAGTTTTAAAGTATTACGGAATGACCGTTATCTCTATGTGGATAA
>CAUVHB010000312.1:0-2708 GCA_963551335.1 uncultured Treponema sp. | reverse complement strand
CGGCAGCCGCTTTGCGCCCTTGCCGCTTGCCTCATCAGTATTTCGCTTCTTTCGGCGGCTCCGGTAAAAATCACTTTTTCTGCCGATAAACTGCAAGGATCGGGAGCAAAAGGGCAAACTTCAACCTCATTAACCGGTAACGCACAGGTGAGTGTCGATTCCCTTACGATTCACGGCGAACGTATCGAACTCTACGGTAAAGATTATCGGTATATTAAAGCAAGCGGAAACGTAACAGGCGAGGATCCCGAAAAAGGTTTTACCTTTTCCGCTGCCTCGTTATCTTATGACCGCGAAACGGAAGTTGCCGAGTTTATGGGGCAGGCAACGGTTAAGGATACTAAAAATAAGGTGGAAACAGCCGCCGAACGTATCGAGTATAATCAAAAAAATGAAACGATACTTTTGCAAATGGCGGTAAAATTAACAAGCAAGGATATTACGTGCGATTCGCTTTTTGCCGTGTATAACCGGAGTACGTCCATGCTTGAATTAACCGGAAAGCCGACGGTTAAGAAAGGAAAAGATCAATTTAAGGCTGCGCGGATTTCGGTCAATCTTGATACTGAGGCCATTAAACTTGAAGGCAAAGTGAGTGGGTCGGTTACCGAAGAAAAAGAAGCTGTAAAAAAAGTGGAAACTCCTTCAAACGCAAAAGAAGAAACTCCTCCGGAGGAAGAAACAAAAACGCCATGAGTGACGGTCTTACCTATGTATCCCAAGAGAATGCGCCATACTATGATATTGACGATGACATTCAGTATTCCGAACAAAATACAGAAATAGCGCTGCTTAATTACGAAGTCTTTCAAGATGCCGAGTATGATGATGAGGCAGTAGAAAGTGATTTTTTGTACGCATCTCAGTATGCTGCAAATTCCAATATGCCGAAAAGTATCTTGCGCGCGGAAGGGTTGAATAAGTCTTTCCATAAAAAACAAGCCGTTCGCGATGTCAGTTTTTCTATGGCGCAGGGGGAAGTAGTCGGACTGCTCGGTCCGAATGGCGCGGGGAAAACCACGAGCTTTTATATGATTGTCGGTTTTTATGCACCGAACGCTGGCGGTATCTACCTTGATGACCAGTGCATCACCAATCTTCCGATGTATAAACGCGCCCGCATCGGCATATCATATTTGCCGCAGGAGGCTTCCGTATTTCGGAAACTTTCCGTAGAAGAAAATATCGATGCTATTTTGGAAACGCGAAAAGATTTAAGCCGTGCCGAACGAAAGCAAAAACTTGATTCGCTATTGGAAGAATTCGGGATTACCGCCAATCGAAAACAACCTGCGTACACTTTGTCGGGAGGGGAGCGCAGGCGTACCGAAATTGCGCGGGCGCTCGCTATCGAACCAAAGTTTTTATTGCTTGATGAACCCTTTGCCGGTATTGACCCGATTGCCGTCCACGACATTAAACTGATTATCCGATTGCTTGCTCGGCAAAATATCGGGGTACTGATTACCGATCATAATGTCCGCGACACCTTGGAAATTACCGATCGCGCCTATATTATCAATAAGGGTGAAATTGTCGAGCAAGGCCCTCGTGATGCCATTTTGGAATCCGAAATTGCACGAAAGGTCTATCTCGGCGAAGAATTTAAAATGTGAGGAAATACGATGAAATATATGTGGATTATTGCCGGTTTTCTTTCTTTAGGGGTCGGCGTCTTGGGTGTAGCGTTGCCTATTTTGTCAACTACGCCCTTTGTCATTGTGTCGGTCTTTTGTTTTGCAAAAGGTTCAAAGCGGCTCCATGCATGGCTGCTTTCTACAAAGCTCTATCAAAAGCATGTGAAGAGATTTCATGAAACTCGTGCAATGACGCTCAAAAGCAAGATCGTGATTTTAGGCTTTGCTTCTTCGATGTTGCTAGCCGGTTTTTATTTTTCCAAGAATATCTATGCTCGTATTATCATTATGACGCTGATATGTATAAAATACTATGTCTTTATTTTTAAAATCAAAACCATTCCCGACCCTGCGAACGAACCAGCGCCGGGAACAATGTTTATTGATTCTGATCAGACGATGTAGCCGAAACGTCCTCCTCATCCGGTAAAGTTTCGTATTCTATATCCATCGCTTGATTTTTTGACGACAGCTGCATCGTCAGCTTTTTTCCCATACCGTCTACCGCTAAGGTAAGGTCGCAGTAGTCAGAGCTGAGCATACCGCTCAAGAGCGCCTGTGGTTTTGACATTGCAACTTTATAAACTCCTGTAAGGTTGTTAAGCGTATAGAGTCCTCCTGCGTTTGACGGAAGTTCTTCTTGCGGGATAATGAACCGAAAAGATGAAGAAAACGGCATTTTTCCCAATTTGAATTTTTCCGAGCGTACTTCAATATCGCCCGACGGGAGCGCCGTTACAATCAGCATTATTTGATTTTCTACTTTTTCTTTACCGACAGTACTGTAGATTGTTTTTTCCACACCATCGGAAAGCGCTTTAACATTGACTGTCTGGCGATATAAAAGCGTGCCTTCAGCGCCGAATGCAAGCGCCGCAGCGCTGAGATAAAAAAAGGTTACGAAGATTTTTATGTGTTTCATCATATCGTGTATCATAATACTGACATAAAAAATGTCAAGCCACGGTTACACGCTGTTGTACAGAAGCCCCAACCTCACACTATCGAATTATTCTTTATACACCAACTTGATAGGACAATGGTCAGAGCCCAATACATCGGCTTTAATCG
>CAUVHB010000311.1:0-2721 GCA_963551335.1 uncultured Treponema sp. | reverse complement strand
AGGTATAATAGCCGATATCGCTTTCTGCTGTCGTCAATACGTGCTGGACAAACGCTGCAGTAGACATCATCGAGGCATCAGTCTTAGCTTGCTCAATAGCATTTACCTGATTTTCTACCAGCTTCGGATCCTTATTCGCTATCATAACACCTTTGCTATCTAAAATATAGCAGTTACCGGTTTTACCGATTACAATGTCTGCAATATCGTTAGATAGCAGGTGCCCTGAAATATCTGCAGAAAGGACACCCACAACTGTTCTGTTTGCATCATAAATAGGAACAGCAAATGTTGCGATTAATTCACCAGTAGCCCGCAACATGTAGGGAGAAGAAATATACCGCTTTCCGCTTATGGCTGCACGGAACCAGTCACGATCCAGAACTGAATACGACGAACCATCAAGAAAAACACAGTGCCCATTGCTATCGATAAAATGCATTTCCTTGAGGCGTGTATTAAACGCAACCTCTTGCTCCAAAAAATCCAGTTTTTCCTTTAGCGCAACGCCAGAATCTCTTAAAATCGGCATACGCGCAATACCTTCAATAAATTGCAAAAAGGAAGTAGCGCGTCCGTTAATAATTTCCGCAGTATCCTCTGCCTTATCAATAAGGTCTGCCTCTATCTTTTCGAGAATAGCGTGCCGAGCTATCCGCACAGCAAGGAATCCTTCAATCAAAGACCCACATGCAACCACTAAACCGAAAATAAGAATCAGTTTATAGCGAAGAGAAAAACGTTTTTTCATTATAAATCTCCTTTATATAGCCCCTTTATAAGGAAGTAATTATCGCGAACACGCACCTACAAAAATTTTTCCGAGCAAAAATTAGCCACAGGTCTGTAAAAAGCGTATACGGAAGTACGCCTTTTAACAGCAACATATCGTAAAATAAACTCTTCGTCAGCCTTTTGAAAGAGACGGTACAGATACACGGCGCGAGCAAAAATAAAGCGGAAACACGCCAAAGAATGTACATCCCTGTCCGTTCTGAAACGCTTTTTCCGTAAGCCTTTTAAAAAAAAGACGTGGGTAGATACCTTGCCAGCAAATGTACGTCCATGCACATTTGCTGGCGGCAAGTTTTTGCAAAGCAAAAACGTCGCTGATGTATGGAACCATCGACATCCTTGTCCGTTCTGATACGATGCGACAACGCAGATGCTCACATCTTTTAAAAGAGCCCCTTTGGCAATACCCCTTCCGTAAGCCTTTTGAAAAGATGTGGGTAGATGCTAGGAGCGTACAAGAAACACCCGCAGGCGTACTTATTGTACGTCGAGGACTGTTTTTTGTTAAGCGACAACGCAGATGTCCACATATTTTCAAAAGGTGTGCTAGACGTTGAATTTGAAGAACATAACATCCCCATCCTGCACAACGTATTCCTTGCCTTCTTGGCGATAGCGACCGGCTTCTTTAATTTTTTGTTCAGAGCCGTATTTAAGGAAGTCGTCAAAACTGTAGACTTCCGCTTTAATGAACCCTCGTTCAAAGTCAGTGTGAATAACGCCAGCCGCCTTGGGTGCGGTATCTCCTGCATGGATTGTCCATGCGCGGCATTCATCTTTTCCGGCAGTAAAAAAGGTTCGTAGCCCAATCAAATGATACGCTGCATGAGCAAGAATCGATAAGCCCGAAACCTTGAGTCCGATTTCTTCCAAAAAAGCTGCACGTTCTTCCGCATCATCGATATCGGCAAGCTCTGCTTCAAACTTACCACAGATAACGACGGTTTCGGCTCCTTCTTGTGCGGCGATTTTTTTAACCGTTTCGATATACGCATTCCCGTTTTTGATTCCGTCTTCATCGACATTACAAACATACAGCTGCGGCTTCATGGTAATTAGGTGCGTATCGTACATCACGGCTCGTTCTTCATCGGTCAAATCGGCATTGCGAGCGCCCTTTCCGTCTTGCAGCAACGGCTTGATTTTTGCAATAGCGCTCATCGCAATCGCCGCCTCTTTCTGCATATCCTTACCCATACGGGTTGCCTTATCCGCCCGTTCCGCTCGCTTTTCCAGCGATGCAAGGTCGGCAAGTGCGAGCTCAATATTGATGGTTTCGATATCCGAGGCAGGATCTACTTTGTTATTTACGTGAACGATATCGGGATTATCAAAGCAGCGCACGACATGCGCAATAACGCCTACCTCACGGATATGAGAAAGAAATTGATTGCCAAGCCCTTCCCCCTTTGAAGCTCCCTTTACGAGTCCTGCAATATCGACAAACTCGACGGCAGCGGGAATAGTCTTTTTCGGTTCAAAAAATTGGGAAAGCTTTGCAAGCCGTTCATCAGGCAAATCCACGATACCGACATTTGGATTAATAGTACAGAATGGATAATTTGCCGCCTCCGCAGGGGCACGGGTCAATGCAGAAAAAATAGTAGATTTGCCAACATTCGGTAATCCGACAATACCGCAGTTTATAGCCATAAGGAAACCTCTTTAATCGATTATATTACATAGAAAGACAGCTAAAATCTTTATTTTTCAACTTTCTTTTATCGGATTGTATACCGAAGCGCCCGAAAAGTCAAAGGATCACATTACCAGCAATACCTTAGGAGTAAAGATTTAATACAGGATATCTCCCCTATAGCGTCCCCTGTGCCGTGATATGGAACGTTTTTTCTATCTTTAAGAGAAATGGAATTGAATTCCACGCATTCCCCTTACCGGCAGCTTCTTTTGAACTATCCTCCGGCA
>CAUVHB010000310.1:0-2723 GCA_963551335.1 uncultured Treponema sp. | reverse complement strand
AACGCATGAAAATCCCCAAAAGATTTTGAAACATTTTCTATTGAAATTTCGCACCCTTTCACTGACGCATCGCGCCCCCTTCAACTTGGTATCGGGCACCTCCAAAAAAATTGAGACGATAGCCGGACTTTTAGAGATGACCTATTATATTTGAAGCATTTAGCGGTTTATGTCAATATGTGAATTCATTCGTTTATTCTCCTTTTTCAGAGCGTTTCATTTTACAACTTATCTCCGCTTTTCCAATTGTACAAAGCGAAAAAAATCGATATAGTCCTTTTATGCTTGTATTTTTAGCGCTGTGCGCAGTCGGCGCCGAGCCGATTCTTTCCAATGAATTAAAACTGTTAAACTTTAAGCCGGTTAACCGATTACCGGGACGTGTTTTTTTTACCGCTACGCTGAAGGAGCCTGAAGTCGTCAGCATCATGCGTGCAAACTTTTACCTCCGCACTGCAGATCGGCTCTACCTCGTCCTGCAAGAGTTTAAGGCTGATAACTTCGATACGCTGTATGACACCGTTGCATCAGTAGATTGGCAGCGTTTCTTTTCCAAAGATTCTAAAATAACGGTCGATAAGGTCAGAACCTTTAAGAGCAAACTTGCTTCAGAACATGCAGTGCAGCGGGCTGTGCATAAGGCGGTATGCTCTGCGCTCTGTTCCGCATGGAAGATGGATGTGTTACCGGAAACGGGGCGGGAGTACTGCATACGCATATATATAGAACATAACCGCGTGTATCTGCTGCTCGATCTTTCGGGCGAACCGCTACACCGGCGTGGATACCGTTTAAGCGGAGGCGCTGCGCCGATGCGGGAAACGCTGGCGGCTGTCCTGTTGCAGTGTATGCAATGGAAACGGAAATTGCCGCTGCACGATGCGTTTTGCGGGTCGGGTACCATCCCGATTGAAGCGACGTGGTATGCCTACAATATCCCGCCCGGCATCGGTCGCAGCTTTGCCTTTGAAACCTTTGCGTGTTATTCCTCTCAAAAAGATAGACTGCTGATTGAAGAAGAACGGCAGCGTGGCGCGCTCAATATCCGTACGGATTGCTTGGTTCGGGTAAGCGGTTCCGATAGCGATCCGGAGGCGGTACAGCTTGCGCAAACTAATGCAGAGCGCGCCTGTATGCTTGCAGGTAAAGCGCTGCAGCGGATTGGAAAAGATAACCGCATCCCGCGCCCCGAATTTATTCAAGCTGATTTTAGTGAGTTGGCAGCGCCCTATCCCGAAGGTGTGCTTCTTTCCAATCCGCCTTACGGAGACCGTCTCGGCGATGAGCAAGCCGCAACCGAACTCTACAAAAAAATGACGTCCATTCCGCACGAGTTTGACAGCTGGCGCCTCGGGTTTATTACCGATAAACCGGCTTTTGCGGACATATTCCTGCGTTCCGGCATTACACTCAAAAAGCGGCCGTTAAAGAGCGGAAACCTCGACACCTGCCTGTATTATTACGGGCTATAAGACTTGGTATGACGGCATTTTTTTCGACCATACATACAGTGTTTACCGGTATCGTGTTGCAAGCGGTGCCGTTCATGTTGCTGGGGGCGCTTGTGTCCTCAGCGCTCTACGCCTTTGTTCCCGACCGGCTTCTCGTCAAGTTTTTTCCTAAAAAATATGGTCTTGGCTTTTTAACGGCGCTTTTTGCAGGGGCTCTGTTTCCCGTTTGCGAATGCGCTGCCGTTCCGCTGATGCGCAGCCTCGTTAAAAAAGGCGTTGCAATGCCCATCGCCGTTACATTTATGCTCGCGTCTCCCATTGTCAACCCTATTTCGATTCTTTCGACGCTGTATGCCTTTCCGCGACAGCCGTTCATCGCGTTCTATCGGTTGTTCTTTGGCTTGCTGATTGCATTTTCGATTGGGCTTTTGTTGTTGTGCTATCCCGCAGAAAAATATATAAAGGAAGATTTTGATACCGAACTGGCAGCGCAGCCATACGCGCGTGTCGGCACGGATACGGTGTTTCGCCTTGTAACCGGCAGGACAACTGCGCAGAACGGCGGCAACAAATTTCAAGCGGATCATTTTGGCGGCGTCATCACCGGCGACTGGGCAAAACAGCTGCAATCAAAAGGATATGCACTACTGATGCACACCTGCTCGGAATTTTTTACCGCGGGACCTTTTTTACTTCTCGGCGCTTTTATCACCGCCCTTATACGCGCGGCTGTACCGCAGGAGTTTTTTACGCTCACAAGCGGCAGCGCTGCTGGTTCGCTCCTTGTGATGATGCTTTTCGCCTTTGCATTTTCCGCCTGCTCAACCTCCGACGCCTTTATTGCCCGCAGCTTCGTCAATCGATTCCCGCTCGGTTCCATCCTCGGCTTTTTAGTATACGGCCCGATGATGGATATAAAAAACTTGTTTATGCTCTTTTCCTTGTTCAAAAAGCGGTTTGTCATAGAACTCACACTGATTATCACGGCGATGCATTTTATCGGTATTTCAGTGTTGGTTCGACTGTTTTTATGATTCGTGAAGAAGAACAATGCTCACATACCGCGCCGGCGTATATTGATTTAGGGAATATAGCCCAAAATTTCGCACATTTTTTTCCAGCAAAAGGGTAAACACATCAGGCAGAGTAGATAAAAATCGGGGAAAAATTGAGACTGTGAGCCCATTTGAACAGCGAAGGTGTTCAAATCTGGTTGAACGGTCTCACTTTTTCCGCGGGAATGTTAAAAAAACGATCTGATGCGTTTACCAT
>CAUVHB010000309.1:0-2744 GCA_963551335.1 uncultured Treponema sp. | reverse complement strand
CCGCAAAGCGGCGAAACTCTGCTGATACAGCCCTTTATTTTGCGGGACAATACACCAAAACAGTCTGATGCGCTTACCCTAACCAAACAACTATTTGCCGTTTTCCACTATTTTGAGTACATTTTATCTGCCTTTGAATAGAAAAATACGAAAGGCTCAAAAGCGGCAGTGTTTATTCTTCAATATGTTACATAGTTGCATAATAGAAGAATAAACCGTTTCAGCCCGCTTACAAATAAATCTAAGGGAATCCTCTAAATAAAGAAGTATTTAGAAGCTCCTGTATCAATTTGAGGTTATAGCATGGCAAAGTATGAGTTTCAAACAGAAGTTAATCAGCTGCTCCATCTGATTATCCATTCTCTGTATTCAAATAAGGAAATATTCCTGCGGGAGCTGGTGTCAAATGCATCTGATGCGCTCGATAAGCTGAAATATCTGACCATATCGGATGCCGCATTAAAAAATCTTGCATTTAATCCCCGTATCGATATTAGTTTTAACGAAGATGCCGCAACGCCGACGCTGACTATCCGCGATACGGGTATCGGTATGAACGATGAGGACATCAAAAACAACCTCGGTACGATTGCCCGCTCCGGCACCAAGGCGTTTTTGGAGCAGCTTGCCGCGGAAGATAAAAAAGATTCTAACCTGATCGGTCAATTCGGTGTCGGTTTTTATTCAGCCTTTATGGTTGCATCTAAAATCGAAGTCATTTCTAAAAAAGCAGGCGAAAACACCGTGTGGAAGTGGATTTCCGACGGCAAGGGAGAATATGAACTGGAGCAAACCGATGATTCAGCCTTTCCGCTCATTGATGATGTTCCCGAAGGAGCAAACGGTACCTGCATCACCTTGTATCTGAACAATGAAGATTCAGAATTTGCAAGCCGCTGGAAGATCGAAGATATTATCAAACGCTATTCTGATCACATCGCATTCCCAATTTACCTCCATTATATCCACAAAGAATATGATGATAAGGGTAACGAAAAATCGCAGGCGGCAAAGAGCGAGCAGATCAACGATGCGAGCACTCTGTGGCAAAAACCGAAGTCTGAGCTGAAAGACGAAGACTATAAGAATTTTTATAAGTCGCTTTCGCACGATTCTACCGATCCGCTCCTGTACATTCACACTAAGGCAGAGGGTACGCAAGAGTATACCACGCTCTTTTATGTTCCGGCAAAAGCGCCTTTTGATATGTACCATGCCGACTACAAGCCCGGCGTAAAGCTCTTTGTCAAACGGGTGTTCATTACGGAGGACGAAAAGGAACTCCTGCCGGTGTATCTGCGGTTTGTGCGCGGTATTATCGACAGTGAAGACTTGCCGCTCAATGTCAGCCGCGAAATCTTGCAGCAGAACCGCATTTTGAACAATATCCGTTCAGCCTCGGTAAAAAAACTCTTAGGCGAATTTAAAAAGCTCGCTGAAACCGATAAAGAAAAATACGAAACCTTTATTACCGAATACAACCGTCCATTAAAAGAAGGGTTATATAGCGACTATGAACACCGCGACGAGCTTTTGGAGCTGATCCGCTTTAGAACCACGAATGAGGAAAATACATGGACGAGCCTTGCCGACTATGTACAGCGGATGAAAGAAGGGCAAAAGGCGATTTACTACATCACCGGCGGCGATGAAAAGGCGCTGAGGCAGTCCCCGCACTTGGAAGCATACAAGGCGAAAGGCTTGGAAGTGCTGATTATGCCGGATGAAATTGACGATATTGTGATTCCCTCCGTCGGCAAGTATAAGGATTGGGAACTCAAAGCTGCAAACCGCGCCGGATCCGACGAAGAGCTCAGCACTGACGAAGAAAAGAAAGAGGCAAAGCAAAAGGAAAAGGACTTTAAGCCGATTGTCGAAAAGATTAAAACCGCGCTCGGCGATGCGGTAAAAGAAGTTCGCCTTTCCAAGCGGCTTGCCGACTCTCCTTCGTGTATCGTAGTAGACGAAAACGATCCGAGCTTGCAAATGGAGCGCATGATGCGGGCAATGGGGCAGCAGCTCCGCGGCGAGGTAAAACCCATTTTGGAAATCAATGCAGAACACCCCATCCTGCAGCGGCTCAAAGATAGCAATGACGAAGCGCTCATTGCCGACACAGCCTTTGTGCTGTTGGATCAGGCGCTGCTGCTGGAAGGCAATACGCTTAAAGATACCGCCGACTTTGTAAAACGCTTGAACAAGCTGCTTGCACGGTAAGGTAAAAAAATCCCGATAGAAAGATTTGCTTTCTATCGGGGTTGTTGCCTCTAGCGGGATTTTTGCCTCTAGCGCTGGGCAGAGCTTATGATCGCTTCAATAGCAAATCGGAGCGGCTACCAAATTAATCTCAGCGCTGCGATTATTCCTATCAGAATGATGACGGTCGCGACGGCTAATTTTCGGCGGATTCGGTATTCTTGCTCGGTCTTTGATCTTCGTTTAAGGAAGAAACGATCAAATAAAACGATTGCTGCTATTCCAATGATGATTAAAATGATAAAGCCGAGAAGCCCATAGCCGGTTGTATCGGAATATCCTATAAAGGCACCTGAGCCTGCACCGTCTCCGATAAATATATCTCTTTTAAGCTTTAGAAGAATTGCAATAAAAGATATTATAAGAATACATAAAAAAATCAACGTGGCAAAAAAGTACTGCCGGCGCAACGGATCGTTTTTTTCCCTCATGTTAAAAAAGTTTTTGACAGCAATCGAACCGAGAAGCGTAAGCGCAATGGTATATAT
>CAUVHB010000308.1:0-2758 GCA_963551335.1 uncultured Treponema sp. | reverse complement strand
CTACTCTGACGTCAACGCAACACAAAAGGTTTCCATTGATAATCCTATTGAAGCTATCAAAAGTGGTGCAACAATTTACATGAAGGCTACGAAGAATAATTAGTTTTTTCACAAAACGTAGTCTATAACACAAAAATCCCGCCAAATGGCGGGATTTTTTTTCGTGTGTTAAGCGTTTTATCCGCAAAACAAGCTAAAACCTTAAAAACAAGAGCTTTGCGTAAAGTCGGTTCGTAATAAGGGTCTCGTTGTGCAAAGGCTTTTAGTTTTGGCTGGAGCTTTATATAAATTAGGGTTGAGTACTTACTTACTAGAAATTAACAAAAACTCTTGACAGAGGGTATCAATATCAATTTTGGAACTGCGGGGCAAATGCTGCAACGAACTTCGGTATCAGCTGTTCGGCAATGCCTTCTATGTAAAGTCCTGCAGCCTGCTTATGCCCGCCGCCGCCGAAAGAGGAGGCAATACTACTGACATCAACAGTATCGAGGGAACGAAAGCCTACGCTGCAATGCGTTTCGGTATCTTGCCGCACAATGCAAATCGCTTTTACCCCTGCGATGCTCTGAATCAGCTGATATGCCATATCGGAATCTCTATTTTCGATGCCGATTTCTTGTTTATCTTGGTATGTTTCATACGAAACGATGAGCCTTCCGCCATAATACGGCTTCATACGGGCTAATACACGCGAGATAAGCGTCCGGGATCCGAATGATTTACCGCCATTAATCGCTGCAAATGTGTATTTCGGGTTTGCGCCAGCCTGTACCAGCCGCGCGGTATGCGCAAAAACCTCGCCGCTCCGTTCATCCAAATGGCGAAAAAAGCCGGTGTCGGTGCAAAGCCCGAAAAAGAGCATCTCCGCTTCTTCTCGCGTTACAGAACCGACCATCTTTTCGATGATTGTCTGGATAATAAAAGTTGTTGACGGCGCTTCCGCATACACCAGCGAACCTGCTTCATTTGTCGTATTGGTCGCATGATGATCAATACAGATTGAAGGAAAATTTTTTAATTGGTCGGCAATGTCACCTGTCCGTTCTATCCCTGAACAGTCAACAATGATAACGCCTGTATTTTCAGGGTGTTCGATGAGCGTCTCCGGCACCTGTGCAGAAAAAAGCTGTTCATACATCCGTATTTCTGGTCGTTGGAATGGACCGGCGGAAAGCAGCTGCGTTTTTTTCCCAAGGCGTTGTAAGAAAAGAGACATCGCAATACTGCTCCCGATACAATCGCCGTCGGGTTCTTTATGACCGGCTATGAGGAATATCGGATACGAATGGAGGAAATCAATCAATCCCTGCGGAACAGCAGGTGTTATAATAGCAGCCATGAATCACCTAGTCTAAATGAAAAAAGGCACAGACTTTTCAGCGAACGGGGTACTTAAAAATCAATCGATTTTTAGCCCCCTATGCCTATTTCCGATACGGATTAGAACTCAAGCGCGAGCGACTCTACTCCGTCAAATTTTTCATTGTATTGCTGCGGATATGGCAATATACCCCATACTTGAGACCCCTTATCTCTCGGTGCGGAAATTTTAACGTATTCACATTTTCCGTCACGGATAAAGAAAGTTAAATACGGGTTAACACGGGTGTTGATCAACGAAATATCCGCCTTATTCTCTTGCGGGCTGAACCACTCTAACGGGATGAATGCTTCTCCTGTTTGTAAGCCTGCCCGACGGTAGATAACATAGTAACCTTTTGAGTGCGGAAATATCTTTAAAAGCTGAGTATTTACGTAATATATATCAGCCTCTTTCTGCTCAGCGGCGAGCGGGAATACACTTACTGCTCCAAACAGTAAAACACAGAGAATAAAATAACGGCATATCTTTTTCATAAGATTCCTCCAGAATATGGTATAGAAATTATAACAATGGATATAAAAAATTGCAAGCGTACCGGTTATAATTGCAGCGCTCTTCCGGCGTATAAATCGGATATTGAGAAATGACAAAACCGCTCACAGAATTGCGGCTCGGCTGGAAGCGGCTGTGTACCGTACAGCCGGTAAACTTGTCCCAGAAAGATGGATAACAAGCAGAAAGCCGTCGGCTAAGACTGAACAGCGTGCAACAACTACGGCAAGAAAAAACCGTATACGGCGGACGGGTACGAGCGATAGAAACCGGAGATATTCATATCGGTTGCCTTTATCGGCGCGCCCAGCTCTGACTGCATGGGAAACGCGCGCGGCAAAGGCGGAAAATCAAACTGCGGTGTGCTTTCGTATGCAATGATCGACGCACAGTATGCCGATAGGGTGGTTGTCGTTACCGACAACATTGGTAGATTTTCCCAACTTTCCGCCCGCTATCCAATCGATTGCTGTTGATGCGGTTGCAGTCGTAGAGGAAATAGGGAATCCGGAAAAAATTGCCAGTAAAGAGGTCCACTATACTGAGAATCCTAAAGAACTGATAATGGCAGACTATGCCGCACGATTTATTGCATACTGCCCAAACTTCAAAGACGGTTTTTCGTTCCAAGCAGGCGCGAGAGGGGCAGCCCTCGCGGCTATTCGCTGTCTCAAGCAGTATCAGACAAGCAAAACCGTTTGAATTTGGCAAGTAAGGGTAACCCTGCTTACAATTAAAATGAAGCTTATCTGGAAAACGTCAGGTATCGTTTTGGCGTAGACACCCTGTCAGCAAATGTCCATCCGTGTACATTTGCTGACGGCGAGGGGCTGTCCAAAAACTTCAGTGTTTGGACAGCCCCGTGTTGTGCATTGCGCA
>CAUVHB010000307.1:0-2759 GCA_963551335.1 uncultured Treponema sp. | reverse complement strand
TAATTGATTTTTATCGGGTATCCACACAGTATTAGATGACATAATTAAATTTAGAACAAAAAAATAGGCGGTATTTATTATAGATACCGCCTATCATTTCATTAGCTCAATGGCTACTGATTATTTGTGTTTCCAGCTGCAGCAGAACCTTCAGAAGGAGTGAAACCTGCTTCGGTTGCCATCTTCTCCTGCTCTAAGAAGCGGAGAACTTGGGTCTGACCGAAACGAGCAACTTCGCGCTGCTTACGTTCATTGTTCAATTTTGTCTGGATACCCCAGATATCTTCATCGGCAAAGTCGCGCACAGTGTTCAATACAGCCTTATCATAGATAAGTTTTACATCTTTGAAGTAACCTACAAATGTTCCGCCATCATGCGCTGCATCACGGGTTACCAAGAAACCTACGAAAGTGCAATACGGAAGTGCAGTCGGATATGCAGGATAGAGGCGGGTTTCACGGGTGCGTACATCGGTCAAGTAAGAGGGATTATTCCATACCAGCTCTTTCCAACCATCAAACAGCAGATATCCCATGAAATAGCGCTTTACTTCATTCTTTTCATTGCGGATGAGTACATAAAGCCCGTGGGGGAAGTTCATACCATAAGTATTAACTGCAATGGACTTGATAACACCGGTATTGCGAACTACACCGTATCCGTCTTCAAAACGTCCCTTTCCAGAAGTTTTTTCTTCATCGGTCGGCTCTTGAAGATTTCCCTGATCATCAACCTGTGCAAGCGGCTCATACGCAGGAATATCGAACGGCGGTTCAATCGTTGCACTTGCATTATGTGCCCACAGCGGGAACTCAATGCGAACACCCATTAAAGCCTGTCCTGCAAAGTTTTTCGCTTCATCACTGACTTTCGCTTCGGTAGCATGAGAAACCGCAACTGAAGTCGGATTGCGGGAAGATGAGTTCAAAACCACTTCCCACTGACCGATAGCCAAAGATGTTCTCATCAGAGCCTTCTGCTCATCGGTGTAGCTGGAACCTGCGACAGTAGCATAATCCATAACCGTTCTGCGGTTCTGAGTCATAGCGCCGCTGTTCTTATCCGCAAGGATATCTGCGTTCAATAACGCAAAGTCAACCAAAATTGCTTCTTCAGCAACCGCAAATGCACCGATAAAGAGAAGTGCAATTGCTACAAGTATGCTTGTTCTTTTCATTCAAAAGCTCCTTTTCCATTGTTAAGAATGCCCTGTTGAAAATAAGTATACGAAAGATACCTATTCTTGTCAACTCTTTTTATTATCGGTTGAAATATGGGAATTTTTTACATAGATCGGCACACCGTCAACATAAAAATAAACGGCAGTGATATATTTACAATTTACCGCAATATTTTTCAAAAATAACGTATAAACGGTATAAAAATCGGGAGTTTTAACACTCGGCGTTAAAATTTGAGCTGGCAAATCGACATATAATGCATTATCACGCACAAAACAACTGCGAGGCAACAATTCGGGATCGGCAAAACGTAAAAAACGATGATCGGCAGGACCAAGCAGCAACTCATTCACAAGCGACACCGCAAACTCCGGCTCGGAAAGCGGCGGCAGATACCGTTCTTCAACACCGACACCGCCATCGCCTTGTGGAAAATACAAAAGAGTCCGCGCCTGTTTCGGGCTTATCATATACGATACAAACAGCACTCCGACAATGAAGCTGAGCAATAGCCAGCATATTATCCTCGGTTTTGTAAAAAAGTTCATCTCATACCTTACCTATTGACCCTCGAAGCGAGAGATAAATGCAGTAAGACCATTATATATTCCTTGCGCGCATTTTTGCAAGTAGGAAGGAGTATTGAGCCGTTTTGCTTCTTCGGGATTGGTTACAAAACCCAACTCGATGAGTACGCTCGGCATCTTTGCATTCCGCACGACAAACCATTCCTTTTCTTTTAAACCACGGTTTTTACTCTCCTTGCCGATCTGAGCATCCAATCCGTCGGAAATATTCTTTGCGATTAAAATACTTTCGGTAGAAAATTCTTCTTCAAGCATTATATTTAAAATATGAGCAATCTCTTTTGATGTTGCATTTTTATCAATTACATCGCGCCGATAGTCGGTAGGTAAATACCAGATTTCAAAACCGTAAGGAGCCTTATTAAACGGAGAGGCATTTGCGTGAATTGAAATATAGAGAATAGCTTCATTTTTCTTAAGCGGAACTTTATTCGCCATTTCAACCCGTTCCTCTAAACTGGGATACGTATCATCCGAACGAGTAAGGAGAATTTTTTTATCGGGATAGGTTTTGCAAAGCATATCATAGAGCGAAAGCGAAACGGTCAAGGCAATATTTTTTTCGTAGACAGGAATCGTTTTACCGTTTTCAACGTATGAACCGATAGTGCCGGGGTCTTTTCCTCCATGACCGGGATCAATGAGGATGGCGCCGACACGGAAAAACGAATCGGTATCAAACTGCTTAAAAAAATCTTCCAGCTGAGTAAAGAGCGCGGCGGGAAGCTGCGGCTGAGCATTTGTCCCCATAAGGGGAGCTTGAGCGATGACCGTTGCACGGTAGTCCAAAAACACAAGCGGCGCACCAATCCGGCACTGCGCAGTATGCTCCCCAACCGTAAACGTGATTTCCTGTGAAAGCGGATTCCACGATAAGTCGGCGCCGAGCGTCTCTGCCGCATCAAGTATGGAAACGTTTCTCTCCCCAGCGAAAGCGGGCGCAATCCCCAATAAAAAGAGTAAAATAGCGGTAATTAAAAGTATGCTGTT
>CAUVHB010000306.1:0-2784 GCA_963551335.1 uncultured Treponema sp. | reverse complement strand
AGGAGATCAGTATGACAATAACTGAACGTATTAACGTATTACGCAAGAAAATGGCGAAATGCGGCTTCGATGCCTATTACATTCCAACCGCCGACCCGCATCAGTGCGAGTACCTTGCCGAACATGATAAGACCCGCGTCTTTATTTCCGGTTTTACCGGATCTGCTGGAGCCGTGTTGGTTACCAAAGATACGGCTTTTTTATGGACTGATGGTCGCTATTTTTTACAGGCTGAAAAAGAATTGCACGGAAGCGGCATTCTGCTGCAAAAGAGCGGAGAGCCGAATGTGCCGACCGTCTTTGAATATCTTGCACAAGCGCTTCCAGCGGGAAGTACAATCGGTATGGACGGAAAAGTGATGGCGGTTAATTCCTTTGCACAGTTTAACTCATCGCTTCCCGATATGAAGTTTGTAACCGACCGCGATCTCATCGGGGAAATGTGGACGGATAGACCGGATCCCGTATTGAGCGCCGCTTTTTTACTGGATGTCCGCTACACGGGCAAGTCCGCATCGGAGAAAATCAAAGAAGTCCGCGCGGCGCTTCGGGAAAAGAAAGCGGAGGCAACCGTGATCGGGGCTTTGGAGGATGTCTGTTATCTCTTTAATATCCGCGGCAATGATATTGAATGCACGCCGGTTGTTACTGCTTACGCCTTGGTTGATATGCAATCGGCACGACTTTACATCGATGCGCGGCAAATGACGGATACGGTAAAAGCGGCGCTTGAACAAGAAGGAGTTTCCATTGCGCCGTATGAAGCGGTTTTTGCCGATGCTGAAAAGCTACAGGGGACGGTCTATCTTGATCCGGCACGGACAAATATCTTCTTACGCAATAAGATAAAAGCCACTATCGTCGAAGGGCTTAACATCACTTCTTCAATGAAAGCAGTGAAAAACGAAACCGAAATTAAAAATTATCGGAATGCGTTCCTCAAAGACGGCATCGCAATGGTCAAAATTCTCAAATGGGTGGAAGAGCATGCTCATAGCGGCGTTACCGAATGGGATGTTTCCGAGCAGCTTCTGCATTTCCGTGCCGAACAGCCCGACTTCCTCGAGGCGAGCTTTACGACGATTGCAGGATACGGATCGAATGCCGCGATTATCCACTACGGGCCTAAAAAAGAAACCGCTGCCACGCTGCAACCCAAAGGCTTTTTACTCCTCGATTCAGGGGGGCAATACCGTGATGGTACAACAGATATTACCCGTACCATTCCGCTCGGCCCGCTCACCGCGGAAGAAAAAGAAGACTACACACTGGTGTTAAAAGGACATATCCAGCTTGCCTTAGCAAAGTTTCCCGAAAACACGACCGGCTATAAGCTCGATCTGCTTGCCCGCAATCCGCTTCGACAATATGGCAAGGACTATAAGCACGGAACCGGACACGGCGTTGGATATGTACTGTCTGTTCACGAGGGACCGCAGAATATCGGTCTCCGTTATGTGGACGTTCCAATGAAAGCAGGAATGATCACCTCCAACGAACCCGGCTTTTACTGCGCCGGAAGCCACGGCATCCGCATCGAAAACCTCACGCTGACACAAGAATGGAAAACAACGGAGTACGGTACTTTCTTGGAGTTTGAAACGCTCACACTCTGCCCGATCGACACGCGGCCAGTGCTGAAAGAGCTGTTGCTTCCTGAAGAACTCAAGTGGCTGAACGATTATAACCAAGCGGTTTGCACAGCGTTGGAACCTCATTTGGATGAGGTTCACCGTGCCTTCTTAAAAGAGCGGACACAGGCATTGTAATACACAAGCGAGTATTGTAATGGGGCTGTCCCAAAACTTCAGTTTTTGGACAGTTTCCTTAGACTTTTTTGCGATGTTAAAAATTAAGTCATTGATGTATAAAGACTTAATTTTTAACTCGTGGGGATGTCGAAAAAGTAACCAACTTTTGAGACATCCCCATTCACCTTTTCGCACAAATCCAAAACTAATATGAAAAGTTGATAGGAAGACAGCGCAGATGACAGAACAGCGGGCAGCCGCAGGACGAATTATTATAGGAATTGACCCCGGTCTTGCCGCTACCGGCTACGGCATCATTGCTGTGGCAGGCAGCAGAATGCGCTGTATCGACTACGGTGTAATTCAAACAGAGGCGGGGCAAGTACAGGGAAACCGGCTACTCATTGTCTTTGACCGGCTTTCAGAGCTTATCCGTACATATCGACCTATTGCTGCCGGTATTGAAACGCTCTATTTTGCAAAAAACGTAACGAGCGCGTTGAGCGTTTCGGAAGCGCGCGGCGTAGCCCTGCTTGCCTTAGCGCAGGCAGGGGTTCCCGTCTTTCAATATGCGCCGAATGCTATTAAAAAAGCGGTTACCGGTATCGCGCAGGCGGAAAAACAACAGGTGCAGTTGACGGTACAGTTATTGCTCGGTCTTAAAGCGATACCCAAACCAGACCACGCCGCCGATGCGCTGGCCGCCGCTATTACATACGTGAATACAGTACCTACCTTTTGAAAATATACGGGGCATCTACTTCGTTGCATTGCTAAAAGTGTACAAGGATGTACACTTTTAGCAGTGATGCTTCAGCATCGCTGAAACATCACTGCTTGATATAACCAGCGGCATCCCTGCCAACGTTTAAGCGGCGTTGCCGCTTAAACGTGCAAGTTTCGCCGAGGGCAAAACGGTTGCTACTGAAAATCCTCACCGTATCAGAACCGCCACGGACGGCGGTGGTTCACGTCAGTAGCGTGTTTGCTCTGCAAACACGTAGGTAAAAATGTACAAGGATGTACATTTTTA
>CAUVHB010000305.1:0-2786 GCA_963551335.1 uncultured Treponema sp. | reverse complement strand
AAGGTGTCAAAACTACTGTATAACATTTAAGGTTTCTAAAAACTTAGTGGTTTTTAAAGGATAAAGGATACTATCGATGCAAAACTATTTTGATTATATTGATGATGATGAACTCCGTACGTTTTTTGCAGGCGCTGTAAAAATTCCCAGCATCAATCCGCCGGGGAACGAAGCGGCGATGGTGCAATATGTAGAAGAGTTTTTACAAGCGAATAAGATTGAATATGAGCGGATTCCGGTTGAAGGAAACCGCTGTGATATTGTCGCTCGGGTGCGTGGAAAAACCCGTGAAAACAGCATCATCTTTACCGGACACATGGACGTCGTACCGGTTTCCGACGAAGAGCGAAGACGATGGAACTTTGATCCGTTCGGCGCCGAAATACGTGATGGTGTTTTGTACGGCCGCGGCAGCAGCGATATGAAAAGCGGACTGACCGCTGCGCTCTATGCAATGGCTATTTTACAGCGGCGCGGTATCGTCCCCCCTACCGATATTATCTTTGCCGCGACAATCGACGAAGAAAACTACATGAAAGGTTCAAAGAAGCTTTTATACTCTCCGTTGTTTGACGGAGCTCGCTCGCTGGTGGTGTGCGAACCAACCGATTTAAAGCTGTGTATAAAAGGAAAGGGACGTACATGGGCGGATATTTGTGTGCGAGGCAAAACTGCGCACGGTTCGCAGGCCGGCGCCGGTGATAATGCAATTTATACCGCAATCAATTTAATAGAAAAGATTAAGCATACGGCGTTAACGGGCTATTCTTCGGCGGAAAATGGAGAGTCTTTTTGGCGGACGCTAGCAATACAGGCAGGCGTGGAACCGCAGGTAGTTCCCGACACTTGTGTCTTTACCGTAGATGCGCGGCTTGCCGTCGGGCATCCCATCGATGCGGTATGGGCGCAGTTGGATGAACTGATTGCAGCATTGCATCAGGAAGTTCCTACCGCCCAGGTGTCGTATACCGTTGTCGATAGGCGGCCTTCGTGGACTACGGCAGAAAGCGATCCGTTGGTGCAGCGGTGTAAAACGGCGCTGGGAGCCGTCGGTCTTCCGTATATTCCGGATATCTTTGCAGGCTCTACCGACGGCAGCGTATTAGTAAAGCAGGGGCTTACTCCCATTATCATCGGCCCGGGTGATCTTGCCGTTGTTCACCGCGAAAACGAACATATTAAACTTTCTCAAGTTTATCAGGCGGCAAGGTTATATCTGTCAATGATGCTTATTTTTTGAAAATATACAGCGCCTTAAAAATATACGCTCATCTGTGTTTTCGTGCCTGCGGGAATAGGGACAGTGGTTAAATGGCAATAAAAAACCCTCTAAAACTTGAGTTTTGAGAGGGTTCGCTCAATGTTTTTAGCGCTGTACGGTTACCCATAATGAATAACCGTACCGGATTCGTTGTTTTACAGTATCAACTACTTTAACGCTTTGTGGCAGAACCACCAGTCAAAACCTTCGTATTCCTTGAGCCGCTTTTCGGCGTCTTTTACGTTTGAAGGCGGCGGTACAATTGCGTGATCTTTGATTAAGCCGTTTTCAGGCCAGTTGGCAGGCAGCGCGACATTTTCTTTGTCGGAAATTTGCAATGCCTTTACTGCGCGCAGGATTTCTTTCATATTTCTGCCGATTTCCTGCGGATAATACAGTACCAACCGGAGTTTTCCTGCGGGATCGACGATGAACACGGCACGAACCGTGTTGGTTCCTTTACCGGGGTGCAGCAGACCAAGCGTATTTGCGATAAAATCGTTTGCAGCAATGACAGGAAAGGTAATCTGCACATTGAGCTTATCTTTCATCCATTCAATCCATTTAATATGGCTGAATACCTGATCAACAGAAAGACCGACCAATTTTACGCCGAGCTTATCAAATTCAGGCATCAATTCCTGAAAACCGACAAACTCTGTTGTGCATACGGGCGTAAAATCGGCAGGATGGCTGAATACAATAAACCACGAACCTTTTAGGTCTGCCGGTAATGTCATCGGTCCTTGTGTGGTTTGAACTTGTAAAGTGGGAAATGCATCGCCTAAGAGCGGCATGTTAATTTTTTCGTCCATAAAGTATCTCCTTAAAATCTTAGTAATGATTCTTAATATATCATAGTTTTAAAAAAAAGGCAAGCGCTTCATATCCCATTCATATCTTTTTGTTTCTTTTATATTTCTTTTATCACCTTTTTGCAAATACATCTTCGTACCGGCTCTATTTTTGTTTTCTTCTATAATTATACCCTATGTTATTGACTGTATTCAGTATATACTGAATCTATGTGGAAATTATTAGCATTTCTTTCCGCGGTGTTTGCCGCTTTTACGTCGATTTTTGCAAAATATGGTATGAGAAACATCGACTCAACGCTCGCGACGGCAATAAGAACCGTTGTCGTGCTTGCGCTGGCGTGGGGTATTATTTTTGCGAACGGAAATATCAAAGGCATAAAGGATTTAACGTCCGCTAATTGGCTGTTCCTCATTCTTTCAGGGCTTGCAACCGGTGCGTCATGGCTGTGTTATTTTAAGGCGATACAGATCGGTGAAGTGTCGCGCGTTGCCCCGATCGATAAGCTAAGCGTTGTGCTTACGTTGATTTTGTCGTGCCTTATTCTGCATGAAAAACTGACGATAAAAACCGCTCTCGGTAGTGTATTGATCACCGCAGGCACTCTGCTGTTTTTATAAGTATCTATCTTTTGCTTGAAATTTTGTTCGATTGCCACGGAAATCAATTTTTGAGTGAAGGTATTAAAAAAGAAGAAAAAATGCTAAAG
>CAUVHB010000304.1:0-2791 GCA_963551335.1 uncultured Treponema sp. | reverse complement strand
TGTATGGTAATTGTTGCACGGGATTCCACGGGATAAGATTGATATGCACGTTTAGATTTTGGGCAAAAGCGCTCACCTGCTTCGCCGCCTTATAAGACGTGTTCACATTTTTGAGTAGCGCAAGCTCCAGCGTTACACGCTTATCAGTTTTATCGTTAAAGTAGCGGATTGCTTTTTTTAATTCGCTGAGCGGGTTAGTCTTGGTAACAGGCATTAAGGATGTCCGTAAAGCCTCATCCGCAGTAGTCAGGGAAACGGCAAGGCGGATATCAAGCTGTCTATCTGCAAGTTCATATATCCCTTTGCAAATACCGGATGTGGAAAGCGTTATCCGCCGGTGCGAAAGATTTCTACCTTTAGGATGGGTTAGAACAGCAATAGTCTTTGCGATACTGTCAAGATTGAGCAGCGGCTCACCCATACCCATAAACACGATATTGTCCAGCTTACCGCAGATTTGTTCCAGATGCAAAAATTGTTCCACAATTTCATACGGCGCAAGATTCCGCAAACAGCCGAGCTGCCCCGTTTGACAAAAGGTACAGCCCATCGGACAGCCAACTTGACAGGAAACGCAAGCTGTCCTGCGCGCTGCTTTGTCAAACAACAGTACCGTTTCGATACTGCTGCCATCATGCAAGCCTATCCCAAGCTTTACCGTACCGTCGGGGTCTTTTAGAATGGTTTCACAGACAGTCGTACGCGGTGTGTAGGCGCCAGCAAGCCGCTCCCGCTCTTTACGCGGGAGGTTTGTCATTTCTTCAAAAGAAGAACACCCGCGCGCAATCCATTGAAAAATCTGGAGAGACTGAAACCGTTGCGGTAAGGCGCATACCGCACTGATTTCTTCCGGCAGCATTCCTGAAAGCGCTGTTTTTTCCACAGCGCTGCTATCGCGATACCCCAATCACTATGCCTTAATTTTGTAATGAGGAAAGGGTGTCGCTTACTGCTTGGTTTTTAATGCCGTACTGTTGAAACGCTTGCAGCACTTCAATGGCTTTTGCTTTTTCGTTTGTATGGATATAGCAATCCGCAAGCTCAAGATAAATACGATAGTTTTTTCGGTCTGCCTGCAACAAATGCGTTAAGCTGGTGATCGCCTCGTCGTATTTACCCTGTATCTTGCACAAAATCGCAAGACCAAGTATCGCATAGGAATCGTAATCGATATCAAGCGCACGCTGATAAATCCGCTCGGCTTTTTCATAATCACCGATATGCCGGTATGCATCACCCATACGGGTAAGAATCACTTTATTGTTCGGATCTTTATTCAGAATAGCTTCCCAATATTTTATTGAATGTTGCTGCTGCTTCATACCGCGATAACAATCTGCAAGACCGAATAAACCGTAAAAATTATCGGGATCTTTTTCAAGCGCTTTTTCAAAATAATAGACACCATGGTCAAATTGCTTCATCTTTCGATAACAATTTCCAATCGATGTTAAGATACGGATATCGACATTTTCTGGATTTTGATCAAAAATCTTTTGCCAATACACAAGCGCTTCGCGGTATTTTTTAAAATCATAATGAAGATGCCCCAAGCCGATAAGTGCATAAGGATTATTTTCTTCAATTTCAAGTACTTTTAAATAGAGCTTCTTTGAATTTTGAAAATCATGTATCTTTCGATATGCGTCGGCAACGCGGGTAAAAACGGTGATATTGGCATTATCATGTTCAAGATATTGCTCCCAAATTTCTATTGCCTTTGCATACAAATTCATGTTCTTATAGCAATCCGCTAACCCGAACAGCGCGTAATTATTACCGGGATGATGACGCAAGCATTCGCTATAGTATTCTGCCGCCTCTTTGCATTTATTCCGTTTTCGAGCGGCATCCCCCAGTCCGACGAGGGCATAGTTATTATTCTCATCAAGCTCCAACATTTTTTTAAATTCAGCTTCTGCCCGATCAATTTCATTTGCTTTCAAGAAAAGATATCCCTCGCGTGAAAGCTTTGTCAGTTCATCGGTTCCTTCCGTATGAGACAGTTCTTGAGTGGGATCTAATGAAACGGAAAATACCGAGTCGGCCGGTTCGGTATAACCATTTTCAATACTTTCAAACATTTTCTACTCCTTTTGGTTCAGTATCTATTAACACTTTAATAAGCCGAACAAGCGAATCAATGATCGGTTCCGATTTGCGTTTGTTTTTTGCAAGACAATACATCCGAAGCGCTTCCAACGTATTATTTTTTGCAGCATAATAATCGCCGACTCTTGTAAGACCATCTGAATAGCCGGTAGTAATAAAAATACGTTGAGCTTCGTTTATAAAGCCTTCGTTAAAGAGCTGGTTTCCGCGCCGATTTAATACTACCTTTTGTTCAGAACTGAGAGGAGTGAGTGCGTTTTCAGTTACTTTAATAAAATGCTTATTATCCGATCCCATTTTGCTTCGTCTTTAATAAATATATGGGCGTTTCTAAAGACTCGGTGAGTTTTTAGCTGTCCCCACAATAAACTTTCTGACAAACAGAACGATTTATTTTTGGTATTGATGTTCTTATATTATAGGATAGCCGCATTTATTGCAAGTACCCGAATCCGTATGCACAGCGCACCTGAGCAGTCTGTCTACACCAGAGTAACCACATTATAAAATATTTTTAGCGGTTGTCTTCCTTTTGTGCGAAATTTCATAGGTATAAGGTGAGCGGCGTCATTGTAGACGCTCACCTTAGCCGTCAAGTTTTCTTTCCAAAACTTGCGTATTGACGTGTGCGCTTTTCGCGCACGAATGCAACAGTTTCCAAAATGCATATTTTGTTCAA
>CAUVHB010000303.1:0-2796 GCA_963551335.1 uncultured Treponema sp. | reverse complement strand
CGGATACCTCAAAACTAACCGAGTTTCTCAAGGTGTCCGATAAGCTAAGAAAGAGCCTTTGCGGATAAACTTTTGCAAAGGCTTTTTTTAGATAACTGTAAATGGGAGTATATAATGAAAAAAATAAGGATTTTCGCCATTGCTGCAGTCTTTTGTTTAGTTACATCCGTATTGAACGCCCAGACAACTCGACAAGAGGCTGCCGATGTCGTTGTTCTTATGGATACTTCCGGAACTGTGTTACCCTATTACGAGGTTATCAATAAGCGTGTACTACAATCCATTATTTCAAAATTTGTCCGTATAGGCGACTCTTTTCATCTTATTTCCTTTAGCGCGGTTCCTCATTACGAGATGTCGCAAAAAATCAATACCGAGGCAGATTTATCCAGGGTCGTTTCCCGTTTTATGCTTCTGTATCAGCTTGGGCAAAGCGCCGATTTTTTGTCCGGTATCAATTTTGCCGGTCAATATATGACGGAATTGCCTTCTCAACAGGCAAAAATTCTGATTGTTATTTCGGACGGTATTTTTAATCCGCCTGCATCAAGCCCGTACCGAAATTATAGCGGTGAGCAGGTAAAGACTGAATTAGCAAAGATTTCTGCTTCTATCCGTTCGAAAGGCTGGAAAGTCTATTATGTAAAATTGCCCTTTCCCTCCGATGCGGTTATTAAAGATTTGGACGGCGCCTTTTATGCAGGTAAGCTGGATGCGGTCGGTTCGCTCGATCGCTCCGGCGTTGATAGTACGGTAACCGCTACGGGTACCGCTTCCGCCAACACCGACAGCGCTTCGAGCGGGCAGAAAGGATATGCATCCGATGCCGGCGCCAATACGCAAAGTAAAACAACAGCGGGAACAAACGGACAAACTACCGGTAATGCCCAAACAGTGAATGCCACGGATGGAAGCGCCGGTACCGCAGCAGGACGAGTTGATCTTGTTGGACGAACCGATAGCGCCGCTACAACTTCCGGAGCAAACACAGCGCAGAGGGTCGGAGATTCTTTTACAACAGCAGGTTCTACTACCGGCGCCGCATCAACTCAGCCCCAGACAGGTTCAACAGGCGAGTCGAATGCGGCAGGGCAAAGTACCGAAGATACTGCGCTCTCGGCATTGGGTGAACAGGTCTCCGGTACGGATGCCAATTCCTCCGGACAGGAACGGAAAGAGTACACCGATGTTTCTCAAGCCTTTACGGAAAACCTCGGTATTGAGCCAAGTAGCATACCGGAGGAAGGCGGAGTGGAATTCAGCGACACGGCGTTCCCTATTCCGCAGATTATCTTTCCCGAACGAATTGAAACAGCAGGCTCCACTGCGGAGCTTCCGCTCTCTTTCATCAATGAAGCGGCAGAACCGGTTGAAGTACAACTGCAAAGCATTTCTTTAGGCTCCAATGGAGAAGTCCAAAAACAGCGGCTTGAAAATATCATTGTCCGTGTTCCTCCCGAAGGAAAAAGCGAACTTGCCATACGGATTGCACTGCCCGACAGTTTACGCAGTGAGGGGCAGCGCTATACCGATATACGGCTTGACCTTGCGCAGCAAGATAAAACATTTTCCCAAGCGGCAGTAGTATTGCTCACCGTTAAACCGACATTTATTCAATCCTTGCTGAGGGGCAATCTTTTATGGATAGCGCTCGCAGTACTCATTCTCATCCTTATTTTGTTGTTAATCATCTTTATGATCCGCCGCCGGACTTCAGAACCTGTTAAATATGCCGCACGGGCGATTGGGCAACAGTCGGATTTAAAACAGCAAAACGATACTGCTCAGCAAACCGATTTCAACAGAAACCGGCACGAAACGCTTACCGCATCTCAAGCGAAATATTATCCCGAGCAGATTGGAAGCAAAGCGGATCCGCGCGATACGTTGAATGCTTTCGGGGCAAAAACCGCAGGAGCGACTAAAACCGAAACAGCGGCTCAATTTGATCACCTCCTACAAGAACGCACCCGTACTGCCGAAGGTCGTTTTGCCTTATTAAACAGCGCGGAAAGCAATATTGACCGCCGTCCGGGACTGAATCACAGTTATTACAGCGGACGAACCAGTACAAAGCCTTCACAATCAGGAATGACGGAGCTTTTTGTTTATAATCAGACTACATTAATCGGCAAACGAAATATCCACATGATGAAGTCAGGAACCCGCCTTAGTATCGGTGGTAGCAAAAGTGATGATTTTTTAATCTTTTTGGTACCTTTCCCTGCTAATCTTGCCCAAGTACAGTACGACGGTAACGATTACCGTGTTTCGATTTTGAAACCCGAGTATTTCCCGTACGAAACCTCGAATACGATCTATCCCTGTATCGGACGGGACATAACCGCTGTTTCAAAGAAAGGCTATCATGTTACGTTTACGTTTAGAGGCTATGAAGACCCGATGATTAGATTGAATACAATTCTTACGTCGATTAATTACACTGAAGACCATTAACAAATAGGGCGTATTGCCCCACACCATTTTCTCCTGTGATAGAGTATATAGAATTCTGAACATGATAAAAGGTCAATTTCTAAAAACCATGGGGAATCGCTAAAAAAGCTAACCGAGTTTTTAGACACTACCCCATAGTATTTAAAGCTGCCTGAGCCTTTTTTGAAACAGAGCCGTTATCCGTGCAATACATCCTGCAATGCTGCTATCAGCATATCGTTATCGTGCTGATCTCGCACGGCCAGCCGAATATAGTTACCGCCTTCAAAGCATTTTTTCGACGATAAATCTTTGATAAAGATATGATAGTTTTCAAGGAGTTTGACGGCGAGTGCTTCG
>CAUVHB010000302.1:0-2799 GCA_963551335.1 uncultured Treponema sp. | reverse complement strand
TGTTGAGTTTCCATAATATGAGATTATCGGATAACGCACCTTTGTGCAAGATTTTTCGTTTGCGTTTGAGAGGTGTTTTTATGATGTCTTGACAGTCTAAAAATTCAACGATATGCTTCTACCGACTATATTTATTGGATATATATTGGGAGGTCTTATGAAGTATTCATTACCAAAATCGGAAAAATTACCGTTAATACGGCACAGCATTGCGCATATAATGGCGGAGGCTGTCATGAATTTATTTCCCGGAACAAAGGTTGCGATTGGACCTGCCGTTGAACACGGGTTTTATTATGACTTTGACCTTCCGACACCGATTACGCAGGACGATCTTGCCCGTATCGAAAAGGAAATGCGCCGCTTGTTATCCACTCCGCAAAACTTTGAGAAAGAAGTCATCAGCAGGCAGCAAGCGCTTGAGCTTTTTAAAGACCAGCCGTATAAATGCGAACTTATCAATGATTTACCGCCCGATGCGGAAATCTCGATTTATCGATCAGGCAATTTTGTCGATTTATGCAGAGGACCGCATATTGCCAGTTCAAAAGAAATTAATGCTCAAAGTTTTAAGTTGCAAAAAATTGCCGGCGCCTATTGGCGTGGTGATGAAAAACGCCCGATGCTCACCAGAATCTACGGTACGGCTTGGGAAACGCCTAATGATCTTAAAACCTATCTGACGATGCAGGCGGAAGCAGAAAAGAACGATCATCGTAAAATAGGTCGTGAACTCGACTTATTCCATATCGAAGAAGATAATCCCGGTGAAGTGTTCTGGCATCCAAACGGCTGGACATTGTACTTAACGGTGCAGCAGCATGTACGCCAAAAGATTAAAGAGGACGGCTATGTTGAAGTAAATACCCCTTTCGTAATGCCGCAAAGTCTGTGGCTTCGGTCGGGACACTGGGAAAAATACAAAGAAAATATGTTTATCACCGAAAGCGAAAAACGGATGTTTGCGCTTAAGCCAATGAACTGTCCGGGTCATGTCGAAATCTTCAGACAGGGCATTAAGAGCTACCGTGATCTGCCGCTGCGTATCGCGGAGTTTGGTTCTTGCACACGGAATGAACCTTCCGGTTCATTGCACGGGATTATGCGGGTGCGTGGTTTTGTACAGGATGATGCGCATATTTTCTGCACAGAAGAACAAATTTCTTCCGAGGTATGTAAGTTCTGTAACCTGCTTAAGTCCCTCTATCGAGATTTCGGCTTTGACGATAAGGCGATACTCGTTAAGTTTTCGACGCGGCCGGAGAAACGGGTCGGCGACGATGCAACATGGGATCGAGCGGAGAATGCGCTTGCACAGGCATGTAAAGCCGCCGGTCTTGAGTACGAGGTCGCCCCCGGAGAAGGCGCTTTTTATGGCCCTAAGCTGGAGTTTACGCTTGTCGATGCCCTTGGTCGCGAGTGGCAGTGCGGCACCATACAGGCGGACTATCAGTTGCCTTCCAAAGATCGATTGAATGCCGAGTATATCGGGGAAGACAACCAAAAGCATCATCCGGTTATGCTGCATCGCGCGGCGCTCGGCTCGCTGGAACGATTTATCGGTATTTTGATTGAACAATTCGGCGGGGCGCTACCTCCGTGGCTTTCGCCGGTGCAGGCAATGGTTATCCCTGTCGCTCCCGTGTTTAACGACTATGCTGAAAGTGTCGCTGCCTCTCTTTCAAAAGCCGGCTTCCGCGTAAAGGCTGATATTGACACTGACCGTATGAATGCAAAGATACGAAAGTATCAGGAGCAAAAAATACCGTATCAGCTGGTGGTTGGCGAAAAAGAAAAGCAGGACAATAGCGTTACCGTTCGGCTTTTGAAAGGAGCGCAGAAAACGATGTCAGTCGATGAATTTACGGCTTTCTTAAAACTGAAAACCGACACCGTTGCAACGAGCGCTGAGTTTTAGAATCGTGACGGGGGCTGTCCGAGAACTTCAGTTTTTGGACAGCTTCCTTAGATTTAAATGCGAGTTTAGAATTAAGTCATTACTGTATAAAGACTTAATTCTAAACTCGCGGGGATGTTTCAAAAGTAACCAACTTTTGAGACATCCCCGCTTGCGGATATCCAAACAGTAGATGATAACGGCCGGTAGTTCAACTAGAATTACCGGCCGTTGTATTGTAAGACTCGTGATGTGATGGCGCTTTAAAACGAGTGCCGGTGTACGCACAATTATCCTGCACGACAGGGCATATCGCGGGTCGCGACAATATCGATACCGGTATGCAGTACATCGGGGATAACAACAGCTCCCGTTTTAACTGGCGCTATTACGTGTACCTTGTTAATCTCTTCCATTACCTGGAAAATCATGCCTTTGGGAATAGGCGCGGCTGTTTTGACGGGAAGCGCCGATAAAAAGCCGTTTTCAATATACACCGTCGAGCTGATATTTCTTCGAGGGTCTTTCATTTCCTGTAAACCGTATTCAAGTCCGCGCTTACAGCTATATCCCTCTATTGTATAGGCGCCATCTTTTTCGATTGCACGGAGCCTACAGCCCATAGGACAGGAAACACAGGTAAATTCTTTCATAATCGTTTTACCTATGCGTCAAGGCAGGCGATACCAGGTAGGGTTTTGCCTTCCAAGAATTCGAGCGAAGCGCCACCGCCAGTCGATACGTGGCTCATCTTATCGGCAAGATGGAATTTGTTGACAGCTGCAACGGAATCTCCGCCGCCGACGACTGTTACGGCCCCCTTCCCAGTTGCCTCCGCAACAAGGCGAGCAACTGCTTCTGTTCCATGTGAAAAAGCTTCAAATTCAAATACACCGACAGGG
>CAUVHB010000301.1:0-2799 GCA_963551335.1 uncultured Treponema sp. | reverse complement strand
TTGATACCGGTAGGAAACCGGCGCCAGTAAGATTCTGTCCAATTATGCATAGCGGCGGTAAGACCGCGCTGCGTTTCAACCGGCATTTCGCCCAAGCTATAGGAAACAAACTGGATAACCATCTCGTATAAAAGATCAGCCGGAATGCCTTGTACCGAACCATTTTTGGCTAAAGAAGCGCGGCGGTTTTTCCCGCGCTTACCGCTCGATTGGGGAATCCATGAATCAACAAGCCCAATGATTTGTTCTTTAGAAAGCTCCGGCGCTTCTTTTTGTAGGAGGTCAGCGGCATAATCCCGAAACGTATGGCGAACACCCTCCATACTTGCATCAATAGAAGCATAGATCGATTCCGACATTTGTTTTGCAGCTTGATCGGGAGTGAATGGCATTGTAGGGTTTATCGCTCCTGCAAGCTGACCTTGCCGGCGTTCAACCGCTGCTGCGAACGCTTCAATCTCACGCATAGTTGCTTTATTCAATATATAATCGAGCGCAAAGAGGAAATCTCCGTCGGTTTTTGTATTGTTCATGAGGAAAGCATATACTATTTTACGGGGTTTTTAAAGGGGAAAGGAGCGAAAGACGAATAACGGCAAACACATTAGAGCATCGTTAAAAATCTTGAGGTTTTGGAAAGTGTCCAGTACAGTTAATTTTGAGAAAGCTTCAGATATCAGGTATTCTCTCCATTTAAAGTATCTTATCGTTTGCTATAGTTTTTTTCAATCCAGTTACGATATTCTCCGGAACGGACATTTTCTATCCACGCTTTATGCTGCAAATACCAGTCAACCGTATGAGCAAGACCGACCTCAAAATCGAACATACGTTTCCATCCCAGCTCTGTTTTAAGCTTTGTGCAATCGATAGCATAGCGGCGGTCATGCCCGAGCCGGTCGGTTACGTGAGTTATAAGCGCCGTGATCTTTTCTTTATTTAAACTCGCTTTTTGAGAAACAATATCAATGAGCTTGTGTAACAGTTTAATATTTTCCCATTCATTTTCACCACCGATATTATAGGTTTCCCCTACCCGCCCCTTTTGCATAATAAGCTGTACGGCACGATTATGATCTTCAACATGAATCCAGTCGCGTATCTGCATCCCATCGCCATACACCGGGAGCGGTTTCCCATCCAGCATATTCAAAATCATCAGAGGAATGAGCTTTTCCGGGAACTGAAACGGTCCGTAATTGTTTGAACAATTAGACACGGTAATAGGCAGCCCGTAGGTGTGGAAATAGGCCTTTACCAAATGATCGCTCGATGCCTTACTTGCGGAATAAGGGGAGCGGGGATCATACGGTGTAGTTTCTTGAAAATAGCCTTCCGCTCCAAGTGAGCCGTACACTTCATCCGTACTTATATGGTGAAACAGCACATCAGCCCGCATGGAACCATCGCTCTTTTGCCATGCCTTTTTTGCTGCCTCCAACAGTGTGAAGGTACCGAGTATGTTTGTCTGTAAAAACACTTCCGGACCCAAGATAGAACGGTCTACATGGCTTTCTGCTGCAAAGTGTACTACGGTATCAATGTCATATTTTTCAAAAATAGTTCCAACGAGCTTTTTATCGCAAATATTGCCGTGAATAAAAACATACCGTGCTTCGGCAGCACTCCCGCCGAATGCAGCTTCTATATCAGAAAGACTTGCCGCATTACCGGCATACGTTAATGCATCAAGATTGACAATACGTCCTCTAAATGTAGAGTCTTTTTTTAATAAGGTGCGGATAAAATTAGAACCGATAAAACCGGCGCCACCGGTGATAAGGACATTTGTTAAACTGCGCATTTAGAGTAACTCCTTGAGATATAATGAAAGGCTTTCATTCCAGTTCGGAATCGAAAGAGAAAAAGCTTCTTTAATTTTTTGCTTATTGAGCAATGAAAAAGATGGACGATGAGCCTTCTGCGGAAATTCACTACTGGTACACGGAACAACCGCGCAGGTTTGCTTGATAAGCCCGAGCTCTTTTCCTTGTCTGTAAATTTCACCAGCAAAATCATACCACGTAATATTTCCTTCATTGGAATAATGGTAAATACCATACCGGTGATTATTCAGCTCAATGATCCGCACAACCGCCTTTGCCAAATCTACTGCATAAGTCGGGGAGCCTCTCTGATCATTTACCACTTTAAGGCTCTCTTTTTCATTCATCAAACGGAGCATTGTAGCAACAAAATTATTACCGCTTTTACCATAGAGCCAAGCAGTACGGATGATATAGTGTTCAGGCAATAGCTCAATAATATTTTGTTCACCTTGCAATTTTGTACGCCCGTATACACTCTGCGGATGAGGCGTATCGGTTTCGGTGTAAGGGACAGAAGAAGTTCCATCGAACACATAATCCGTAGAGAAATGAATGAGCTGTGCACCAGAGTGTTTTGCCGCCGCACAAATGTTGAAAAGCGCATCCGCATTCAGTTTTTGAGCCATTGCTTGGTCATCTTCAGCTTTATCTACTGCGGTATATGCAGCACAATTAATAATCCACTGTAAAGAACCGGAGCCAAAATTCCGCTGTGCAAAATCTTCCACAGAAGCCCCATCGGTAATATCAACTTCCTTGTCTGAACCAATCCATTGTATATTATGTTGGTTAAGTTGTACTGCAATTTCACTTGCAAGCATTCCCTTAGAACCTATAAGCCAAACCATCGCAAACCTCGCTCTTTTACTTCATTCTAAAAGCGGGATATTTTGTATCCTTTTCAGAGAATATATATGGAACATCTACCTTCGGCCAGTCAATACCGATTGCGGGATCATTCCACATAATA
>CAUVHB010000300.1:0-2801 GCA_963551335.1 uncultured Treponema sp. | reverse complement strand
TTTTCCAAATGTGTGTAATTTTCGACGAGCGAAACTAAGTCGATATGATTATTAACTGCATCAATCGTTTCGGTGGTAACTTTTGCCATTGCGGTTAACGCCCTGCAGCCCGTTTGAGAATAATTGCGCCCGCCTGTGTATGTTCCGTTAAATTTCGGCTAAACACGTGCGTACCGATTTCCGCATCTTCCAATCGGAAGTAGAGGTAATTGCTTTTTTCGGGATTGCAGGCGGCATACAAGGCTGTCATCCCCGGATTGGAAATCGGTCCCGGAGGAAGTCCCCGCCATTTATAGGTATTATATGGATGATCTATTTCCAAATCCCTGTTCAACAGGCGTTCAGGGTGGGGCTTATGCTGTACTTCGGTTAAAATATATTCAACGGTCGCGCATGATTGCAGCCCCATACCGATTTGCAGCCGATTTGAAAAAACACCGGCGATTTTGGCAGCTTCTTCCGGCACACGATACTCCCGCTCTATAATACTTGCTAAAATAACTGCCTCGTATTGCTCAGCGGGATCGTGCGGAAAGTGAGGAATTGCGGCGGTTTTATGGAAGAAATTATCCAGCATGGTCGTTACGACATGCGCTGCCGTTTCGGTATACGAAAAAAAGTACGTGTCTGGAAACAGGAAGCCTTCTGCAGAATTACCGGTGATTCCGTAGGCCTGCAACAGGGTAGGATTTTCTGCTGCGGCAAGAAAAGCATCGGCAGTAACGACCTGCCGTTCTTCCAAAATCGCTGCCGTTTTCGAGAGCGTTAAGCCCTCCGGCACCGTAACCTTAATCAGCTCCTGTTTCCCTGCCTGTAAATAGGCAGAGAGGGTTCGTATCGACCACGCCGGTGAAAGTTTGTAAGTTCCTGCCTTAATCGGGTTATTCACAAGCCGGAAGTACAGGTATGTCGGATACTCAAACCGAATCAGTCCCGCAGTTTTTAAATCGGCTGTAATTGCCCGCACCGAGGCGCCGCGTTTAATAGTAAAAAGCTGTTCGACTGGGGTTTTAGCAAAAGAAGCGGGTGTATAAACAATGGCAGCCGCTGCAACAAGAAAGAGACATATCGGCACAATCATCATTAAACAGAGGTATTTTTTTTTCATAGTGTCTTCAATATACTATCAATTACTATATACTATCATTTACTATCGATTGCCATAGAGCTGTTCCGCTTCGCCGATGGTAAGATTCCTATAAATATGTTTCTCAGCAAAAACATTAAACGAATACAGCTCATCGGGGAGTGGAGCATGTTGTCTAAAAAAAGCAATAAGCGCTTTGAGTTCGGAATCGGAAAATTGATACACCGGCTGTTCATCGTTCATAAATACAGATCCGTTCCTTCAACAGCGCTGAATATTTCAAGCACACCGGTGTCAATATAGTTACAGTAATGTTGTGCGCTTGATTCTATCGCTAGAATCTTTTTATCGTTATAGGTCGGTTCATGATGGAAAAGCGCTAATTTTTTGATACCCCACGAAGTTGCAAAATCGATAGCGAGGGAAAAGGTAGAATGCCCCCAGCCTATTTTTTCGATGGAATCGGTCATCGTGTACTGGGCATCGATAATCAACAAATCCACATCACGGTAAAATGCAATATTAGCATCGTTTTTTTCAAAGTCTTGAGGACGAAGTTCCGTATCGGTTGAAAAAATGATCTTTTTTTGATTATCTAAAATTGAATATGCAACACAACCGCCCGGATGACGCACACGATGCCAGCCTATCTGCGCATTGCCGATGTGGATGTACGGCTCATCAGGAGCAATACATCGGAATTCAAATTTTGCGGTAAACCCACCTTTTCCGAACATGGTAATTGGGAAGTACGGCCACTTCATCTGTTCTTCTAAAAATTCCCGCATCTTAGGGCGGGTACTATATATGATAATGGTATTCCGCGAATCATACGCCGGACCGAAAAAGGGCAGCCCCTGGATATGATCCCAATGAAAATGGGTGAAAAAAAGATGATAGATTTGCGGACGATCAAAATAATCAAAGCGATTTTGTAAATTAATGCCCAGCTCACGAATGCCGGTGCCTGCGTCAAAAATGATATGCTCACCTTGTTCGGTTTCAACCTCAACGCAAGTAGTATTTCCACCGATAGTTCCAAAGAGCCATGGCGGTAATGAAGCAAGAAACCGTTCCCGAGCATCTTGATCGGTAATGTCTTTTTCGGTTATCCGTTGAACGACCGCAGAAATTTTAGCTTGAATTTGCGCTGCGCTCAACGGGGTTGCAATCGAGCCGCGAACGCCCCAAAAATGTACCCGCATACACTCCTCTATTTTTCGGTGAAATTTCCACTTTCGCCGGTTCTTCTTCGTCGAATGACAGGAAATTGTTTTGCAGTATCAAGAAATCCTTGAATCTCTTCCGCAGAATACCATTTACCGCGATTTATTCCCGAACAGCTACGGGCATTTACATTCCAACGCTGCTCATTTTCAAGTAAATAATCCCAAAACGGATACGAAGAACATTGAAAAGGCCGATAATTATATGCAATACAGCCGTTATCCCATAAAATACAATCGTAATTTGGAAGTTCTTTTAAGCAAAGATACTCGTACCCATCTCCTTGGAGTACCCATCGGCAATATTTTTGAATAAATACCGCCCGTTCCAACGATGCCCATGTCTGCAAATTTTGAAGATCGCGGGGAGATAAATACACAAATCCCGGATCATAGCGGCAACATCCTGAACATCGGCCGCATGAAAAACATAAACCGTCTTTCCAAAATACACTTTGCTGCAAAAACTTCTCCGTTACAATAGGCTC
>CAUVHB010000299.1:0-2803 GCA_963551335.1 uncultured Treponema sp. | reverse complement strand
GATCGATGAAACAGTACTACCAAAATGCCGCATCTAGCATGTGATAATTTAGACAATACACTTTTCGTAAATCCGACAGCATTAAGAAAGTCTCTACTTTGAATGATGATAAGGTTATACCTGCAAGTACACAAATGTATCTTGCTACTTTGCTTTCCACGCGCAGAAGTTTAAAATCGATAAACCGTTTATGTCCCATCATCATCGCGAATAAAAGCCATTATCTGGAGTGTTTCGTCAAGTATTGAAAGCCTGATAGCGCCGTTTTTTTCAAGCGCAAATTGAGGATAGCCGACGCAGGCACCTTCGTTTGATTTTGCCCACACATCATAGACAGTATAACCATTCCATGCAGTACAAAATGTATATCTGTCAAAATAGCCATCTCTATCGATAAATTCTTTTATGGCCATTTTTGAGTCTCTCATAAAGTCTTACTGAAAACATTCATATTTGCATCGCATATTTGTATGTCTAAGAACTTTATCATAGATGGGCGCGTCTTTTTAAATCAATACTTAAGAGCGGCACCATCCCTCTTTATTCTTGCCTGTTTGAGGATCGTACAACGATAACGTATTCTCTTTATTTTTCCACAAGTGTACAATATGTCCAATGCTTTTTTTCTTCACTTTTTGATCTCAAGCTTCCGCTTTGCTAAATTCCGTCGTTGAACAGCTTCACATGGACGCTCAACTGCTCAATAGGCTATATTCAAAAATCACCGCTCCCCTACTCCTGCAAGATGGATTGCAGTACACGGTCTTTTTGGCGCCAGTTTTTATCGACGCGCACCTGTAGATCAAGCTGTACCCGATACGGAAAAATCTTACGCAGCTCTTTTTGAGATTCTACCCTGATTGCTTTAATCATTGTCGCGCCTTTACCGATAACCATCGCCTTTTGACTTTCCCGCTCTACACAGAGAAAGGCGCGGACAAACAGCTCCTTGCCATTCTTCTTCATCTCCATATCCTGAATGTCAACATACAGCGCATGAGGAATTTCTTCGTAGAGGCGACTGATTGCTTGCCCGCGGATAATTTCGGCAATGCGGAAATCCACCGGCTGGTCGGTATAAAAGTCTTCGGGATACAAAAGTTCGCCTTCGGGCAGAAGGGAAAACAGCGCGGCAAGCACAGGGTCAAGTCCTGTTTTTTCCTGCGCGGACAGCTCAAAAATCCGCTCCTGCGGTACATCGGGCAGCGCTTGCATCAGACTGATGCGGGTTTGACCCGGACGCGCAGCGGGGCTGTCGGTTTTATTGATACCGACAATTAAGCGATCTTGTCTATCTTTGAGCAAAGCGCAGATAGCCTGTTCTTCTTCGCCAAATGAACGCGCCGCATCGATCAAATACAAGACAGCCTCCGCTTCTTGCAGACGATTTTCCGCAATGAGCTGCATACGACGGTTTATTTTTTTTTCACTGAGATGATACCCGGGCGTATCGATAAAGATAATCTGCCCTTGTTCCGCCGTAAGAATACCGCGGACAGAGCTGCGCGTGGTTTGCGGCAGCGCGGAAACAATCGAAACCGTTCCGCCGCAAACACTGTTAAGAAATGTTGACTTTCCAGCGGAGGGGCGTCCAATAATGCAGACAACGCCGCTCCGCATTGTTTTATCCGGCATGGTTACTCATCCTGTTCGGCAGCATCACCTTACCGAAATGATTGACGTGCCGAACATTCGATAAATGTTCGGCACGTTGTAGCCCAACACGTTGCATCCCAGTACGTCGTAAACCGGTAAGCCGCAATGCACTATGCTCCGCACATTAACACGCTTCACACGCGCTGCATGGCGACTGTACTGCAATCTTATCTTCAACCAAGGCAAGTACCTTTGTCGGGCAGCCTTTGATGCAGATACCGCAGGAATCGCACAGATCATAATTAACTTCGGGAATTCCGTTGATAACTTTTATCGCGCCGGTCGGACAATTCTTTTCGCACTTCATACACTTGATGCAACCGCGCTTACAGTTTTTCATAATAACGGCTTTTCTCGGATTGCGACATGAACAAAGCGCAATGGAACCTTTCCGCGTGGTGGATACGGTCGTCAATATGTGCTGAGGACAGGCCGCAACACAGACTGCACAGCCGGTGCATTTTTCATAATCGACGTGAGGAATTCCGTCCGCTTCAACATGGATGGCATCAAAGGGACAGACCATTTCACAGTCGCCGAGACCGATACACCCCCAATCGCACTCCCGCAATCCGTTTACGGAAATCTTTGCGGCGCGGCAGGTTTTAACCCCGACGTAATCCGCCTTTTCCTTACAGACATCGTGCGACCCTTGACACAGCAAAACCGCTACTTTTGCATCGGCAGATGCGGAAACACCCATAATTTCGCCGACTTTTACCGCAACGGGACCAGCCCCAACTGTACAACCGTTTACCGGCGCATTACCGCTTGCAACCGCAGCCGCAAAACCATCACAGCCCGGGAAACCGCACGCGCCGCAGTTAGCACCCGGCAGCACTTCGCGGATTTTCGCTACCGTTTCATCAGGCGCTACATAAAACAGCTTTTTAAAAAAGCCTAACAAAAAGCCTATCGCCACCGACAAAATCAGCGAAACGACAAGCGTTAAAATGATTATTTGCATACGCTACTCCTTTAAATCATACCTGCAAAGCCGCCAAACGCCAACGATAACAGCGCCGCAGCGATAAACAGGATGGGAGTACCCTTGAGGTACTTAGGTATCGGGGCAATATCGATACGCTCACGGAGACCGGCAAATAACACCATCGCAAGCATATAGCTGAGTGCAACACCGATTGAG
>CAUVHB010000298.1:0-2840 GCA_963551335.1 uncultured Treponema sp. | reverse complement strand
AAGAAAGCATTTCGAATACTGATTTTGTAGAAGTTCATCTTAGAAACACAAGGAGATTATTATGACACCTGCGGAATATGTGTATAAGGCGTTACAGGATATGGGCATCAGTTACGATGTCGTCGAGCATCCGCCGGCATTAACCACCGAAGAAGCCGACAAATACATCGAAGGCAAAGAAGGGTGCCGGACAAAAACGCTCTTTTTGCGGAATAGAAATAAAAAGCGGTGTATTCTACTCATTATGGACGAAATAAAACGACTTGATATGAAAAGGTGTGCCGAAATGCTTGAAGAAAAAGAATTTAAGTTTGCCTCGGCAGAATTATTGGCGGAAAAGCTCGGTCTTGCAGCCGGAGTGGTCTCGCCGTTCGGTTTATTAAATAATACCGCGCATGACGTAGCCGTTTATTTTGATAAAGCGATGCTCGACGAATACCGTATTTTAACCTTCCACCCGAATGAAAATACGGCAACGGTTTTTATCGATGCTGGAGACCTGCAGCGTTTTATTACAAACACTGGACACGAGTATTTTATCATTGATATATAAGACTATTAAAAACGACCTCAGGTGTTTACTCGAAGCAGCTATCAAGTATATTGACACAAAATATTTTTGTTATAAGGCGTTGGATATTTTGGAAGGCTAATCGACTTTAGCGGGATGCTTGACACACAAAGAGACCCCAAAGTCTATTGCTTTGAAATCCCCTTGCGTGGCGCTTTTAATCTTACAGCAACGTTTTTTAGCTCTGATATGATTTCAACATCCATGCCAATTTTTGATATTCTTTGGTATAGCCATTGAACATATCAGCTGTAACGCCATCTCCTTCTTTTTCAGCAAGTTCAACGATTTCTTTGGAATCTTTAATCCAATAGTCGGTATCGGAAACGAGAGCGTGAATAACCGCATCGGTTGACTTGGGACCGTTTTCCAATTCTTTAATTGTTGCAATTGCCATCGCTTCTTTCATGCTGGAAACGGGATTCCCTCCGAGCGCGAGAATGCGTTCTGCAACTTCATCAAGAATGTCGCCCGCTTCATCATATAATTCTTCAAGTTTTGCATGAAGGGTAAAAAAGTGGCTTCCTTTTAAATTCCAATGGAGGTTATGTTTTTTGACATAATCAACCAGTTGATTGGCAAGGTACAGATTTAATTTCTTTTCCAATTCTTTTGTCATAGCTGTCTCCTAATATATAAAGATGTATGTTTCGCACTTCTAAAGAAGCGCCTTGTTATCTTAAAGATACATACAAAAACGGCAAGCGTCAACAAAATTCGTCGTAATTACGGATATTCTTTGTTGTACCATCGCATATATTAGGCGCTGTCTTACCTATTACAAATGGATTTTTATATTCTGCACTGCCTGTAGGTTCGTACCATTTTGTTCCGTACTCGCCGAAAAGCACAACCTCATTTAAATGGCTGAACAAAAATACAAAACTGACAAAAATTGCTAAAGGCTTGACAATTTTTCAATATAATAGAGAATATTTTCTATGAAACCGCGAAAAATTTGGATTATTATCTGTTTATTTTCTGTTATTCTTATTTCTACCGTATCGTATGCGCCGTCGATTTTTGCTCAATCTCAGCAAGATCGGACGCAAAACATGATACCGTATATGCAATATTTGCAATACTTAAATGAGGCGCTTCAGCGTTATTATGTCGATGAAGTAAATCCGGAGGTGCTTTTTCAAGGCGCCGCGGAAGGTATGCTCAACGCGCTCAAAGATCCGTATACCATATATATTGACGACAGCAGCTTAACGGGTGTCAATTTACAGGATACGACAACCGGCTTCTTCGGAGGAATAGGCATCACTTTTACCAAGCCGACTACTTCGACGGCTGAACGTCCTTCCTATATTGAAGTTGCCTCTGCCCTCGAAGGAACCCCTGCGTGGAAAGCAGGGATTCAGGCGGATGACCTCATCACCGAAATCGAAGGAGAATCGGTCATTGAGATGACGACGGAGGGTGTCGTGGCAAAGCTCCGCGGTAAAATTGGTTCCTCCGTTACCGTAACCGTGCGGCGCGGTAAGAATATGGAATTTCCGGTTAAGCTGGTGCGGGCACGGATTGAGGTGCCGACCATTAAATACATGAAGCTCGATAAGGATATTGGCTATATCCGGCTGATAGAATTTAACCCCAACAGCAGCCGCCGTATACAGGAAGCGATGGAAAGCCTGCAAGCGGAAGGAGTAACAAAATTGGTACTCGATCTGCGGAATAATCCGGGGGGACTTATCGATGCGGCAGTTGATACGGCGAGTCTTTTTATCAAAGAAGGATTGATTGTTTCTACAAAATCGCGTATTCCTCAGAATAATATGGAGTTTAAGACAAATGCTGAGATAGGTGCGGTTTTTGCGGATGTGCCGCTTGTTGTGCTTATCAATAAAGGTTCGGCAAGCGCCTCGGAGATATTGGCGGGAGCATTAAAAGATTATAAGCGCGCATATCTCGTCGGAGAAACCAGCTATGGGAAAGGCTCCGTGCAACAGATATTCAAGTTGACGCAAAAAGATTCCTTTAAGATGACTACTTCGCGCTATTATACGCCGAGCGATGCTAATATCGACAAGACCGGCATTAAACCGGACAAAGAGGTTCAGCTGTACCCGCCACTATCGGCAGATGATGAAAAACAGCTGGAAAAACTGTTCAAGGACGAAAAACTTTCCGAGTTTGTAAAGAAAAATAAGGATTTAACTACTGCGCAGATTACTCGATATGCGGAATCGCTTGCGAAAGAATATTCGTTGAATAAAGAATTACTCCGCATCTTGATTCGGCAGGAATATAATAGAACGCATAC
>CAUVHB010000297.1:0-2862 GCA_963551335.1 uncultured Treponema sp. | reverse complement strand
GCGGCAATTGTTTATTTTATAAAGGAGATTTTTATGGGATTACGCATATATAACACATTGGGGCATAAAATGGAAGATTTTGTGCCTATCAATCCGAAAAAGGTAGGTTTTTACGGCTGCGGACCGACCGTATATAACTATGCGCATATCGGCAATTTACGAGCATATATATTTCAAGATACGCTTTCTCGTCTGCTGCGCTTTTTAGGGTATCCGGTAACTCACGTGATGAATATAACCGATATTGGGCACCTCTCCGGCGATGCTGATGACGGTGAAGATAAGATGGTTAAGACGGCAAAGGAGCGCGGGCAGAGCGTATTGGAAATTGCCAATTTCTATACTCAAGCGTTCTTTAAGGATACCGAACGGCTTAACATCCGCCGTCCCGATGTCGTATGCAAGGCAACCGATCATGTGCTCGATATGATAGAGCTGATTAAACGGATTGAAGCGAACGGGCATACGTATTCCGCCGGCGGGAATCTCTACTATGATATTATGACTTTCCCAAAGTATGGAGAGCTTGCCTCAATTAAACTGGAAGACCTTAAAGCAGGCGCACGCATCGAAGTGGATGAAAATAAGCGGAATCCGCATGATTTTGTGCTGTGGTTTACCAAAAGCAAGTTTGAAAATCAAGCCTTAGTGTGGGATTCCCCGTGGGGTAGGGGATATCCCGGCTGGCATATCGAGTGTTCCGCCATGAGTATGAAGTATTTGGGAGAGCAGTTTGATATCCATACGGGCGGCATTGACCACATTCGTATCCACCATACCAACGAAATAGCCCAGTCGGAGGGGGCAACCGGCAAAAAATGGGTAAAATATTGGCTCCATAATGAGTTTTTGGTGATGAACAAGGGGAAAATGTCCAAGTCCACCGGCGATTTTATCACTTTGGATAAGGTGATTGAGGCAGGCTACGCGCCGCTCGATTACCGCTTCCTGTTGCTGGGAGGGCATTACCGCAGTCAACTTACCTTTTCGTGGGAAGCGATGGATACTGCAAAGAATGCCCGTAAAAATCTTGAACAGCGAATTGCCCATTTGTTGACTGAAGCAAAGACGCTTCCCGATTTTCCCCGCGGCGGTTTGACAGCCGAGCAGGCGGTTTCCTTGCTGCACACCCAAAAAGCGCAGGGTTATTTGGCTGATTTTGTGCAAGCGCTTGAAGAAGATATTTCAACGCCGCGTGCGCTTTCCGTCTTGCAGCAGGCAGTTAAGGATAAGGAACTTGAGGCAGCCGAAGCCATCACGCTCATTCACATTTTTGATGTCGTCCTTGGGTTAGAACTCATTGCAGAAGCGGAGGCGCTCCATACCGAGAGTGAGCCGGTCGATAATGCGGACGAAATTGAGCGCTTGGTTGCTGAACGTACGGCGGCAAAAAAGAATAAGGACTTTAAACGGGCGGATGAAATTCGGGATTTACTGAAAAATCGTGGCATTGCTTTGGAAGATACGGCAAACGGAACGCTGTGGCGGAAGATGTAACCTTTGGGGAGACTAAGTTGTTTGATGAATTAGCGCCGTTAGATGCGCTCTCCGATAAGGATTTTAAAACCATTTATGATGCGGTAGTACCGGCGCTGTACAAGGTTGCTTATAATGTTGTGCGGGAAGAGGATGCTGCCGAAGACCTATGCCATGATGCGCTGATTAAGATGACGGAAAAAGAGATGAAATTTCCGTCGTTAAATGATGCAAAATATTGGCTTATCAGAGTGGTAAAAAATGCAGCGCTTAACTATGCAAAGCGGAGATCGCTGGAGCGGAAAGTATATACGCGTGCTTTTAAAGAAGATCAGCGCAAAATAGACTCCGGCGAAACAGCGCTCTTGAAAGACGAAACAATTCAAGACGTACAGAATGCGCTGGAGCAGTTGCCGGATAAGTTACGGATTGCGTTGCAGCTTCGTGAATATACCGAGTTGAATTATAAGGAGATTGGACGTATACTTGGTATTAGCGAAGGGAATGTGAAAGTCCGTATTTTCCGCGCGCGGGAATATTTAGCAAATGTTATAGGAGAAGATAATGTCTACCTGCCCTAATAAAGATCTTTTGTCTGCTTATATCGATGGTGAACTCACCTTTCCGTGGAAGGAAACAATCGAGCGGCATTTGCAAGACTGTGAGGTTTGCCATAAAGTATATGCGCAATACGCAACGGTGGATCGGTATATGCAGGAACTGGCTGCAGAGGCATCGCTTGATACGGCTGCCTCTTTCGAAAAATTGCTTATAAAAAGAAATGCGGTATTGCAAAATAAGCTGGCAAATCCGAAGCGACGTTGGGGCGTAAGCATTGCCGAGCAATGGTTCTTTTCTTCTATTCGTGTTCCCGTTCCTGCCGCCGCCGCAGCTATTTTGGTTTTTGTCTTGCTGCCGCTTATATTATTCTTCAAAGTAGAGCATACCGTCAATTCTGTTGCAGCTGCGCAGTCTTCTTTTACTCCGATTATTCCCGTTTCGATTGAAAAGCAAAAGCCGATTGCCGAGATTGATTACGGCATTACGCAAGCAAGCGGAACGCAAAGTTATGCCGTATCGACCAAAGCAGTAAATACCAATGCGAAGTTTTTCACCGTCGGAGAATTTACTCGCCTATATTCAAAAGATGAAACGTTATTTCAACCGGTTGACTCCACGGTCGATCTCAAAATTTCATCTTCGTCGTTTCCGCTTGCATCGGAGTATCAGTCGCTTTATATCATCAACGACCCCAATATAAGAATCAGCAATCGATGAATCTTTTTTATCTTATAAGAAAATACTCTTTTGTCAGATTCCTTATTTTCGTATGTCTCATCGGCGGTATAGTGAGCGGTATTATTTTCTTTTCTCGCTCTACCATTC
>CAUVHB010000296.1:0-2867 GCA_963551335.1 uncultured Treponema sp. | reverse complement strand
TATTTTTTATTTACTCTGCAAGGCAAAATGCAGAGAAAAAAAACAGGCAGTTCTCGTGTTTTGCCGAAGGGGAACCCCGGTGCGCCCGGCGTCTGTCCTCTTTGCTGTACCGTATTAAAAAGAGGGGAACAGCTCAAAACAAAGGTTTACTCGTCGGCAGGAACTGACCGATTATGTTCAATCTACGGGTGCCCCCACTGTTACCCGATGATAGAACCCGATGCAGACCGCTTTTGTCCCGTGTGTAAAGCGCCCGTTCCTACCGATTCATACCTCATTGCACGGCTCTTTGATCGCGGTAAAGCGGACAGACACGTGCATATTCTCGGATGCAGAGCATGCCGGCACGCATAAACCGCCAATACCACCTCCGCAACTTTAATCGCAGAAGTATACGTCCTCTTACGGAAAAACTCCATATCTGCCGCGGCGATGTTGCGTCGTTTATCGGGAGCGGCGGTAAAACCACCTCGATGATTACAGCGGCAAATGAACTTGCAGCGCAGGGATTGCGTGTTGCGGTAACTACGACAACAAAGATGGGAGTATGCGAAAAAGAACGGCTGGATTCCGCTGTGTCGTTTTTCGGTACGGAAATAGGAAAAAAAGTGAGCGCTCCGCCGTCCGAAATAATCGATAGCCTGTGCGACAACTTTGATGTGGTGTTAATTGAAGCGGACGGCAGTAAGCGGCGGGCGGTCAAGGGGTGGAACAATACCGAGCCTGTCGTCCATCCCCGAACCACAAAGACGGTGGGGCTTATTTCGACACGCACGCTCGGCAAACCAGTGAATGCAGCATGGGTACACCGCCCTGAACGATTTTTGAACATTACTTCCGCAAAGATGAATAACCCCTTGCGGCTTACCCATATTATGCAAGCGGTTTTTCACCCGAACGGTCTTTTTTTGAAGGCGCATGGTACGTGCTTTGTACTCTGTATTGCGCCGAGGAGCGAACATGAAGCAATCCGCACCGCTTATTATCGTGCGCGGGGCAGGCGATTTGGCCAGCGGGGTACTAGCAGCAATCCATATTTGCGGTTTTCGAGTCCTTGCACTGGAAAACGCAAACCCCTCCGCCATCCGCCGCAGCGTTGCGTTTAGTGAGGCGGTTAGACTTGGACACTGCACCATCGAAGGGATTGAAGCGCGGCTTATTACAAAAGAACAAGCTGCAGCAATGCTGTCTGCGGAGCATAGCGGCGCTGGTGTTCCGGCAGCGCCATCCAACACAGAATGGGTAACAACCGGCTCCAAAGCAAACAGGTTGGCTTTTATTCCCATTGCGGTTGACCCTACGGGAGAACTAATCGATATACTGCACCCTGCCGCCGTAGTGGACGCCATCATTGCGAAAAAAAATTGCGGAACGTACCTCGATATGGCGCCGTTAGTCATTGCACTGGGACCGGGCTTTACCGCCGGAAAAGATGCGCACGTCGTTATCGAAACCATGCGCGGGCATCATTTGGCGCGGTTGATATATCAAGGGACAGCGCTCCCCAATACTGGCGTTCCCGGACTGGTCGGCGGCGAAAGCGCCTTGCGGGTTATCCATGCGCCGGCGGCAGGCGCTCTGCGCGTTATGCGGGACATCGGCTCCTCCGTTACCCGCGGAGAAATCATTGCCCATATTATACATACGGACGGCGGCATTACTGAGGTTGCCGCATCGATTAGCGGAATAATCCGCGGTATACTGCCCGACGGTTTTATTGTTCGTAACGGTCTTAAAATGGCGGATATAGACCCGCGCCTTACCGAGTTGAATAATTGCTTTACGATTTCCGACAAGGCTCGTGCGCTTGGCGGAGCGGTATTGACGGCGCTGCTTTCTCGCGGTATTGTGCCGTGAAACTGACGGCTATGTGGCGGATAACGGCGCGGAGCTGATGGCACAGCAATGAGCTTTTGAGCCGTTCGCGCGCTTCGTTTATGAGAGAGAACAATGACAGAGCTCCGGATTTGCCGACATAACGGATTATCCTCTGAACAAGAGCGTGCGTTGGCAAAAAGGTTACTGAAAAATGCGCTTGCTGAGCGGCTTCCTCATCGTCCTGCGCAGTTCCAGCTTGAATATGGAAAATATGGGAAGCCATATCTAAAGGACGCAGCGTTGCAATTCAGCATATCGTATACGCATGGGATATGCCTTATTGCGTTATCCGACGGTGAGATTGGAGCTGACATTGAACGACTGCGCACTGCAAAACTACGCGTTGCAAATCGTTGTTTTACCGATTCCGAAAACCATTATCTCCATCAAGATACGGAACTGTTTGATCAACGGTTTTACGAATTGTGGACACAAAAAGAGGCATATCTGAAATATACGGGAGAGGGCTTTTACCGCACCCCGAAAAGTGTCGATGTTTTATCCCAGCCTATTTGCGAATGGCTCTATACATTTGCAAATGGTGATACCATAATTTCTTTATGCGGCCGGAACATACATCCCGTTTCGGTTTATGAGGTGTGTTATGAATAATGATACGATGATACTTTGCATTATCGGCGCCCTTTTGCTTATTATGTCGATAAGCTGGGTTATCAATCTTGTGCGGGCGGCAAAGAACAAACGTCCGCTGCGCTGGCTGGGGCGTGTTGTATATATATCCGGCATCATTTGTATCGGTTTGAATGCAATCCGCAGTTGGAGAATCTACGAAAACAGCGCCGGCGTTATTATCGCAGCTCATGCAATCGCGCTTTTCAGCATTCTGTCGGCATTTGTCCGGTCGGAGCGGCAGCACAAGGAACAAAGCAAGCTGTGAACAAAGTTTGCTTGAGGCGTTTGCCCAAAAATCAGTATGTATCTGCTTAAAAAATAGCTGCCGCAGTCGATTGATATGTTACAGTCATGAG
>CAUVHB010000295.1:0-2899 GCA_963551335.1 uncultured Treponema sp. | reverse complement strand
CTTCCATATCCCCGTCAATAAGCCCGATATCTTCATCCGTAACTTCCGATTGATCGTCAAGATAACTGAGATCTTCGGGCAGCGACGTAATAGGGGTTGGGTCTACATTAAAGACTGGATCGGAAGCGAGGAGTTTTTCTCCTTCTACTTCAGGTTGATAGTCGGTATTTTCTTCTTTCGAAGAAAGTTCCGCTATACTTTCCTCAAAAGACTGATCGACAGAAGGTATTTCTTGCATCTCCGGATCAATATCTTTTGTAAGTACAGGCGGTACTTCATAGGTTTCGGTTGTTCCTGCGGAAAGTTCCTCAACGGCAGATACCTGTTCTCCATCCCCGATATTTCGCTCTTCAGTGAAATCCGCAGTAATAAGGATATTATTTAACTCATCGCCGGTTAGCGCAATTGTCTCGTCTGTGTCATCATCGCTGAAAAAGCCCGAGCATTCCGTATCGGAAGCCTTGTTTTCCGTATGCGCGGCAGCGTCTTTTACCGAAGCTTCGGAAATTACTTTTGCTTGAGCCGTCATACCGGCTTTTAAGCTGTTCAGCTCCGCTTTCAGGTCGCTGATTTCGTGAGCAATTTGCATCAGCAATTCAGTCGCTTTATCTTGTTCTGCAGCGGCGGGCTGGGCGGTTACGGCTGGCGTGTCCATAGTTTCTATTGCGTCCTTTTCCGGGACAGGTTCTACCGGTTTTTCTTCATGTTCGGCATCTTGTTGTGTTGAAAGCAAATCTTCCGTAACAGCTTCAATATCGTCAAAGAAAGCCGGCTCTTCCGCATCGGGAGAGGCATCGTCCGTCTCAGCGCCGAAAATCGAAATATCGGCATTATCTTCTACAATCTGCGAAGACAATGACGAAATCGGCTGCTCTTTGAGTGATTCATCATCGGCAGCAACGTCAATGTCAAGGACGGCTTCTTCTTTTTGCTCACCGTGTCCGGCGCCTTTACCTTGGGGAGCATCATCTTTGAGAATATCGTTAAAATCATCGACTGTCTCAAACCCGTCGTCCGATACGGAGTTTTCAACCGGAACTGCGTCCTCAAAATCTTCAAGAGAAATTTCGCTGAAACTTTCGACTTCTGCCGGAAGTTGAGCGTCGGTGGAATGTTTTTCCGTATCGTCCGTAATTTCGGTAAAATCAAGGTCTATCGGTTCTTCTTCAACAAATGTTTCGGAGGTTTGTTTGGATTCCGTTTCTGTCGAGAAGTCGTCCGACAAAAAATCATCCAAATCCAACGACTCAAAACTGCTTTCGTCAAGCGCAACATTGGAAGTATTGCTGTCGGTATCTGAAAGAACGGGTGTTTCCAGCGCTATTTCGGTAGGAGTATCCGTATCGCCTAGCTCGTCAAGCTCGGCTATGTCAGTATCGGCATCCATATCCGAAAAAGAGAAATCATCATCAAAATTCATGCTGTCTTGAACCGTATCTATACCGGAATCGCTTATAAATTGAGAATCGTCTGACTCGATCGGTTCATTACTATGTTTCTTTTTCTTAAGCCATACGCCATACATATCCAATTTTTCCATGTTTTTACTGTCTATAGAAAAATTAGGATCATATAAATCATCGTTTTTGTTAAAATTATCCATAAAAATTTCTCCACAAAGGGCTACATCATTATATCATGTATCGGCATACCCTGTATATAACATAAGCGGAAGTCTTGCCGAGAGTTTCTGAAAAGTCGGTATTCATACTAGGTCTGTCCGATGACTTTGCTGCCGAACAGGGCGCCTGAGTTCACGCATCACATTTCAAGGCAACCTGTCCAAAAACGGAAGTTTCCGAACAGGCGTACCGTCTTCATAGCGATTGGCAAGTATCTTCAGACTTCTATTGTACCTCATTTCAAATAAAATTCAAGAAAATATTTATTTTGCCGTTATTAGAATCGAGTATGAAATTTTATTTGAAAATTATTACGCCGATCTTCGTATTTGCGTTTACTTATAGTTTTTTGAGTATGTGCTTTGGACCGCGCGGTTTTTTTGCACGTCAACAGTTAAGGCGGCAGTATACAGCGCTTGTACAGCATGTGCAGCTTCTATCTGATATTGGGGAAGACCTAAATATCCGTATTGCGAATTTATCATCCGACCCCCAGACCATCGCCGTGTATGCACATGAGTTAGGATATGTTCAAAAAAATGAACGGCTTATCAAATTGATGAATTTTTCCGGGACAGCGGAGCGTACCGAAGATGCCGGTGTCGCTTATTTGATAGAGGCGCCCCGCTACCTGCCGGATGCCGTATGCAAAACGATTGCCGCTTCTATGAGCATTATCATGATTATGTGCGAGATGATTGTGAGTAAAAAAAATGCGTATTCAAAAAAAAGCTCCTAATTCTGCCGCTGCCGCTGCTGCGGAACTCAAACGAGAACAGATTGTTATTATCCCCACGGATACGATTTACGGATTTTCCGGTTTGATTGGAAAAACTGCCGAGGCAATTGCCCATATCAAAGGCAGGGAAGAAAATAAGCCGTTTATCGCCCTCATCGCCGAACCAGCGGATATTTATCGTTATACTGATATCGTTATTCCCGAACGGCTTTTAGCGCTGTGGCCTGCGCCGCTTACGCTGATCGTGCCATTAAAAGGAACAGAGCAAGGGACGCAGGCATTTCGCTGTCCCGCGGATGAGTGGCTGCGCTGTGTTGTGAGCGCGGCGGGGGATGCGGTATATTCAACCAGCGTCAACCGTTCGGGAACGCCGCCCCTTACCGATATAGAAGCGGTTTGCCGCGAGTTTGAAGATTCCGTTTCGTTGGTGGTTGACGGCGGCAATCTGGAGGGGCTTCCTTCTACGCTTGTGGATTTGACTTCCGGCGCTCCCCGCGTACTCCGCCAAGGTTCTGTTGTTATCAAATGAATAAATTCT
>CAUVHB010000294.1:0-2899 GCA_963551335.1 uncultured Treponema sp. | reverse complement strand
TACGAGGGAGTGTAGATATACCCATGATAATGTAGGCACGAGTGTACTATTTTACTGTCTTTTCTGCAAGATTGATGTGCTCTTGTTATGGTAATCTTTTTTGTCCTATTCACTAAAATCGTTAAATGAGGTATCATTTCAGCCGTTTTATGAAAAAAAGGGGGACGCCGCTATGGATATTCAATCGGTATTAAAAAATCTGCACCCGTTGGAAATCAAGGTATTAAAGAACTTTAAGATAGGCGAAGGATTATATGCGAAAAAGCTGCAAGAGGTTTTGCAGTATAAAGAAGGGCACGCGAATCAAGCCTTTTCGTGGCTCAAGCTCAAAGAATTGGTAAAAGAAAAAACGAGAACGACAACTGTTTCCTATGAATTAACGGAGCTTGGCAAGGACTATGCAAAAAACGGATTTCCTGCCGAGCGAATTATCCTGTTGTTGAAAGAAGCGGGAGCGCTCAAACTGCCAGAAATTGCGCAGAAGCTCGGTTTGCAGAATAAGGATGTCGGCTCTTCCTTCGGGGAGCTTTCAAAGATGGGCTGCGCCGCGATGAATGATGAAAAAAAGGCGGTTTATGTAAAAGATATTGATGATAAAAACTTTTTGCTCAAAAAAGCGCTGCTAAAACGCGCCGCAGAGGCTGCCGAATGCCGTCTGTCTGAGGGCTCTTTAACGGATGAAGAAAAGACCTGTATTGCCGATATTGCAAAAAAGCGCGGCGCAGCGGATGCCGCATTCAAGGTTATCGAGCGGGACGAGATTGTGTACGCCTTTACGGACATAGTTGCCGCAGTGCAGAAGGCATTGAGTGCGGCGGGTATTACCGGCGATGAAACGGGACAGCTGACATCCGAAAGCCTAAAAACAGGCGCATGGAAAACTCAGACCTTTCGCAGCTACAATATCCAGCTGCCGCCTGCCCGCGTTATCCCCGGCAGGACAAACCCCTACGTTGATTTTTTGGAAAGCGTCAAAGATAAGCTTACCTCGCTCGGCTTTGAAGAATTTGATGGGCCGCTGGTCGAAACGGATTTCTGGAACTCCGATGCGCTTTTTATGCCACAGTTCCACGCCGCCCGCGACATTCACGACGTTTACTACCTAAAACATCCCACACACGCCAAAGCCATCGAGGAACCTTTCCTTTCCCGTGTTGCAGAAATCCACGAAACGGGCGGCGATAGCGGGAGCCGCGGCTGGAACTACCACTTTGACCGCGATTTTACCCGTCAGCTCTTGCTCCGCAGCCAAGGTACGGTACTGTCCGCGCATCAGCTGGCAAAGGCAAAAATCCCGGGCAAATACTTCGGTATCGCACGCTGCTTCCGCTATGATAAGGTAGACGCAACCCATCTTTCCGACTTTTACCAGACGGAAGGGATCGTCCTCGGCGAACAGGTCAACTTACGGACGCTGCTCGGCATCCTCAAAATGTTTGCCGTCGAAATCGCCGGCGCCACCGAAGTAAAGTATGTCGGCGGCTACTTCCCGTTCACGGAACCTTCTATAGAAGTGCATATCAAGCATCCGGTACTCGGTTGGTTCGAGCTGGGCGGCTCCGGCATTTTCCGCCCCGAAGTTACCAAGGCAATGGGCATCGATGTGCCGGTGCTAGCATGGGGCATCGGCATTGACCGTATGGCGCTGATGGCATTGGGACTCAACGATTTGCGTGAGTTGTTCAGTACTGACATCGAAGGCGTCCGGCTTCGCAGATAGTGCCGGCTACTACCGAAAATTGCAGCAATCGCTCTGCGCCAAAAGCTCCGTGTTTTTGGAGCTTCCTACAGCGGTAGCGGTATGAAGCAATGCGATAGGTAAACAAAAGCGCAGATAACTCAAAAACGATAATCTATGAACCGAAAATCTTCTTTACTCAAAAGCGGTATTAGCCTGTCCGTACTAACCCTCATCTCGCGAGTTTTGGGGCTGATACGAGAAATGACAAAATCAGCATTCCTCGGTACCGGTCCCCTTGCGGACGCCTTTACCGTTGCGTTTATGATTCCCAATTTGCTGAGACGCATCTTTGCAGAAAACAGTATGACCGTTGCGTTTATCCCTACTTTCCAAACGTATTTGGAGGAAGAGAAGCGCAATGCTCCCGACGCCAAGGTTGCGATGAAAGAGTTTCTCTCCGCAACGTTCACCATGCTGTCTTTCGCTGTAACCGGCACTGTCATCATCGGGATTGTATGCAGCGGACTAATTATTGCGGTGTTCTTTCCAAAAATCGGCGATTTTCCTGCGACGGTACTTCTAACGCGCATTATGTTTCCATATCTGCTGCTCATCTCGGTGGCAGCATTCTTTCAAGGGATATTGAACGGCGTCCGCAGCTTTTTACCGACCGGGATTACGCCGATTTTGTTTAACGTGTCCGTTATCGGTTGTACCGTTGCGCTTGCAAAACCTTGTGGCAATCCAGCGCTTGCAATGGCGATTGGCGTGGTCATCGGCGGCTCCTTCCAAATGCTGTTTCAACTCCCCTTTGTACTGCGCGCAGGCTTTTCGTTTAAGCTGATACCGTTCCGGCACTGCGTACAGAATGCCGGAGCGCGAAAAATACTGCGGCTGATTGTGCCGACGCTGATCGGAACGGCGGTGTACCAAATCAATGATCTTGTTTCTACAGCGCTCGCAACATACTCCGGAGTTGGGGTTGCGGCAAGTTTACAGTATTCAATCCGTTTACAAGAACTTATTCTCGGTATCTTCGCCGTTTCCATCGGAACGGTTATCCTGCCTGACCTTTCCGCCCATGCGGTTAATAAGCAATGGGAGGTATTTCAAAAACTTTTGCTGGATGCCGCAAAGATTATCGCACTTGTAACCGTCCCTGCAACAGTATTTTTACTCTGTTCGGGTGAGCATATTATCATTTTGGTGTCTAAGAGC
>CAUVHB010000293.1:0-2904 GCA_963551335.1 uncultured Treponema sp. | reverse complement strand
ATTACAATAGCCTCGATTGCTTATCGATGGCGTTGAATATGGATAATTTCGCAGCCGTGCATAAAATCGAATACGGCGGCGAATGGACTGTAAAGATCACCAAAGTTACAAAATAACATCCGTTTTGGCATCTCTAAAAACTCAGACATAGCTTCTAGAGGTGCTCATCAGATAAAATCTAACCGACAGCCGCCTTTTTATTTTCCTGCTCGATGCTTTACTGCCGCCGACATTCTGTCAAGATGGTAAATTGCAGAAAAGTAATAACCGTATTATAATAGCCGAAAAGGTATATATATGCATCAAAAAAACAAAACCGATATACGGTATATTGCAGTTTTTAAGTCTCTATTCCGCATCTATGCGATGATGGTATTCGGTATCAGCCGGTGGCAAGATTTTATCCGGGGAAAAAAGGGTCGTATTCACGGCAGTAGCCGAAACAAACAAGAGCAAGCAACGCAAAACTTTACGGAAGCAGCTGACAACGGAATAAATTCCGGCAATATTGCCGAAAATACAGGTGCAACCGCATCCATCATTAAAACCGGACTTTTTATCCTTTTTTTGATATACATCGGCGGCTGCTTTATCGTATTGTTCAGGATGATCACAATCAATCTCTACAGGAGCTTACAGCCCTTGGGAATGCAGCCTCTCCTCTTTGAAATAGAAATCACAGTGCTCTTTGTATTTCTCTTTATTTCCAATTTCTTGCTGACGCTTTCTACTTACTTTATCGGTAATATCGAGCAAACGCTGCGTGCAATGCCTATCCCTCCCCGTATTTTTTTCGGTGCAAAATTCCTTGCGCATTGTCTACCAGCTATGATTATTTCGATAGCTTTTTTTGCAGTAACCGCCGCCGTGTACGGATACTACGAACACTCACCGGCTTCATTTTATATCATGGCATTAACCGGCGCTGTTTTTTTTCCACTGCCGATTATCGGACTGTGTTATCTGATCAATATCGTCATTATGCGGACAACGAAGATCGTAAAACAGCGGCGGTTTGTAATGATGATTACCGGCGTGTTCGGTATCGTAATGGCGCTTGGGATTAATTATTTTGTGCAATCGGTCAATATGCTGCACGAGAGTTCTAACTTAGCAGGAGCTCTTACGCGCTCCCGACCGCTTATTGCTGCCGTTACCCGCTGCCTGTTCCCCGTGCATTTTTTTGCAGCAGCTCTTTCAGCGACTTCTTTTTCTGCAGCGATAGGTTCTTTTCTATCGTTTATCGCGGTCTGCATTACCCTTCCTGCAGCAATAATCGGTCTGCTTTCGGGGGTGTATGAAAAGACACTAGATGGCTTTGACGAGCAGCCCTTAAAACGGCTTACCGCCTCCGAAGCGGGGGAGTTTATCCGCAACAGGTTTACACGACGCTCGGTCTTTGCTGCGCTGTTGCTGCGGGAGATTCATAGTATGAACCGCGAGCCGGCTTACTTGTTAAACGGTCCATTCACCATAATATTGATGCCGCTCATCTACGGCATTATGTACCTTACCGGCTCGCTTAAATTACCGCCGGACGCAGACTCGTTTATGCAAAGCAGTATTGGGCTTGTAGTTGCAGGGGTATGCGGCGCCTTTCTCGGCTCGGCAACTGGGATCGCAGCAACAGCCGTTTCTCGCGATGCAAAAAACCTCGGACTGATAAAAAGTCTCCCCCTGTCGATAAAGCGGTATATGCAGGCTAAGCTCGCGCATACCATGCTCTTTGCCGTCATCGGCGCTATGATCGGTACAGGCGGCATCGGAGTGCTTTTTTCCCTCAAGCTTTCTGCAATTAGCGGAGCGCTGGTCATCGCGCTATCCCTTGCCCTCTTCTGCAATTTGCTTGCTCTGATACTCGACACCGCCCATCCCAAGCTCCATTGGGACACGCCCGCAGCGGCAGTCAAACACAATCTTAACACTATCATCATGCTGCTTTCCGACCTGTTACTGTTAAGCATCACCATAGCAGCAGCATTGCTGACATCTCTACCGCAGGGATACTATTTGTTGTGTTTTGCTGGTATCCCGCTGCTTGCAAGCGCCATTACCGCGCATTTTTTTTGGCACTACGCAGAACAGCAAATCAATAGGATTGAAATTTAGACTGATAAGAAATTATTGGAGGTTATGCCTTTTTTCCGTGATAATTATACCGAAAACCTGTACTGAAATTGAGTATTTCCGGTATTCCCGGGATAACGGTAACGGAAACATCGAAATTATCGTTTACATTAATATTTGTTTCAATTTCGCCGGCATACCAATAAAAGAGATGTTGCCAATTCTCACCGTTTGTTCCCCCTTTATAAGATTCTGAAGAAGGGTCATAATTAGGTAATTTATACCAACTCCGCTTATATAAAAATGTCGGTCCTATTCCTATATTCATCGAGAACCGTGCTATTTTTAAAAAGCGTAACCGAAAGCCAAGATGAGAAAAGCCTGCAAATTGCATCGCGCAATCACCATATAGTCCCTGCACCACTTTTATGGAAATAATATCCCGCCAGACAAAATATTCAAAATTCAGCGTTACCCCAGGATTAAAGATGACGATCCCTTCAGAATCAAGCCTCCATGGAAACAGCCGATAATTGGGTGCGCCCTTTGGATGGATGCTTAAGCCAAACAACTTTACTCCAAAACTAAAGTCATGAGCAAATATAGGAAATAATGTTAAAAACATCATGACAACAGCAATAGATAGTGTTTTTCTGAGTTTCCGGATAGGCTTTTACGGTGTCATAAATCAGGATGAATGTCAATATATCTTCTTCATATCCCAAAAGTTCTCGATTATTTCCTTGACAACTCCTATTACTAGCCCTTACAATATATAGTATAGGGCATCTCTAAAAACTCGGTTAGATTTTTAGAGATGCCCGACGAGTTTTAATT
>CAUVHB010000292.1:0-2908 GCA_963551335.1 uncultured Treponema sp. | reverse complement strand
AGATGGATATAATCGATTTTATTTACAACATCGTTAAAGGTCTTAACTTACCTACTACGATTTTAATATCTTTTGCACTGATTTTAATAAGCGGCTTTTTAGTTACTCGGTTCACCAAAAAGCTCCAACTGCCTAATGTAAGCGGCTATATTCTTACCGGAATACTAATCGGCCCAAGCGGATTGCATTTGATCCATCGTGATTTTATCGCCAACTTGGACGTTATTTCCGTTATTGCACTCAGTTTTATTGCTTTTGATATGGGGCGATATTTTAAACGGAGCGGAGACAGGAAAGAATTCAGGAATATCGTATTTATCACACTCTGCGAGTCTCTGTTAGCGGGATGCTTGGTTACCGTTGTGATGCTCTCCGTCTTTAAAATGAGACTTTCATTCTCGCTCTTACTCGGTGCGATTGCAACCGCAACAGCTCCCGCCAGCACTATTATGACGATAAAGGAATACAACGGAAAAGGTCCGTTTGTCGATTTACTGTTGCGTATCACCGCCTTTGACGATGTTGTCTGCCTCTTTGTGTTCAGTATCATGGTTGCCGTCGTCAATGCGCAGGAAAGCGCTGTCTTTAATATTATGAGTATCGTGATGCCCATTACCCTCAATGCCGCCATGCTGATATTGGGATTCTTTACCGCTTTGTGTATGGAGTTTTTGATCACGGAAAAACGGAGCTTTGATAATAGGTTGATCTTAGCCGTTGCATTTCTTTTTTTGATTTCCGGTATCTGTTCCTACTTCGAGGTAAGTCCGCTCCTTGCTTGTATGGTGTGCGGAGCCGTATACTACAACCGAACCAATGATAAAACGCTCTTCGATCAAATGAATAATTTTTCTCCTCCAGTGATGAGTAGTTTTTTTATCATCTCCGGTATGAATATGGATCTCAGTATTATCGTAACGGCGGGTATTATCGGGGTTGCCTATTTTTGTATCAGAATAATCGGAAAATACATCGGCGCATACACATCGTGCAAAATCTTGTCAATCGACAAGAAGATAACGGATAATATGGGGTTTGCGCTGATGCCGCAAGCCGGTGTTGCAATCGGACTCGCATTTATGGGTAAAGCGATGCTACCGGAAAAAGACGGCCTCATCTTATTCAATATCATTCTCGCTTCTTCGGTCTTATATGAATTGATGGGGCCGGTAACTGCCAAAATAGCGCTGATACGGTCGGGGGCTATCGAACCGCAAGTATTCAAAAAACATTGAAATAATTTCCGTTTTACGATATAGTACCAAATATCTCTAAAATGCAATGCGCTTTTTAGAGAGACCTAGAGGTTTTAAGGGGTTTCCTACTATTAAATTATGAAAGTTGTTATCTTGTATGAAAAGGCGGAACAGAAAGTCGCCGACGCTGCTGCACACATTATCGAATCACATCAATGCGATGCCGTACACTGCCAAATCGATCGGTTATGGGAAAAAGGCGCTGGTTCTCCCACGGATATCCTACAGGATACCTCACATATTCTATTCATTTTTGGTAAGGATACGCCCTCGTTTGATCCTGCATTTATGTTCTTTTTAGGGCTCGGCATCGGGAAAAATCTGCCCATCTTAACGCTTGGGCAGGGGAATACCATACCTTTGCCGGATAACTGCAAGCAATTTATCATCCCGCTGGCGCTTGATGTATTTGAAGATTATTTTATCAAAGAACAGCATACTTTTTTAACTATAGAACGAAAACAGCGTGCCCGCGAACAGCTCCTCAAGAGCGGCTTCCCATGTTTTGAATCGAATTTTGCTGCAGCGGTGGCGGAAGGCAAATACGAAATTGTCCGGCTTTTTTTGGAGGCGGGTTTTAGCGCCTCACAGCGGGACACGCGCGGTACTCCGGTACTTTCGATTGCCGTTAGAAATACACAATATGCAATAACTGAACTTCTGCTCACCTACGGAGCGGAGATAAATCTCTACTCCCAAGACCGTTTTTATTCAGCTCTGATGGAGGCTGCTCAAATTGGCGATTTAAAGACCGCAGAATTACTGGTTTCAAAGAATGCCGATACAAACATTCAGAGTAAAGACGGTCAAACAGCATTGATCTTCGCGGTCGGCAGGCAGGATCTTCCGATGGTACGCCTCCTCATAGAACACAAGGCAGATTGGAATATTTCCGATCATTTAGGAATGTCCGCATTGGGATATGCAAAGCTGTTTCACAATAAAGATATTTTGGCGATCATGCAACAGCCTTAGCCATGCTGAACAGCACTATCAATTTCCCTCAAAATGATCAGCCGTTCTATTCGGCTCAAAGTGTAAAATAAGGTGAACGATTATGAAAGAAAAACTTGAAAGTTTATCGGTTCGTTGGAAAGAACTGGAAGAAGAAATACAAGACCCTGCGTTGATTAAAAACCAAAGCCGCTACAAGGAAGTGATGCGGGAACACGCCTATCTTTCAAAACTGATGGAAGAATATGCACACTATCTCCGGTTTGAAGAAGAAATTACGCAAACCCGTACCATGATGCAGGAAGAAACTGACCATGAGCTCAAAGAGATGGCGCGGGAAGAGCTCCACAACCTTGAAGCGCAGCTGGAACAAAGCGAAAACAACCTGAAAGTATTGCTGATTCCGCCCGACCCACTGGAAGAAAAAAATATCATTATGGAAATACGCGGTGGTACCGGTGGAGAAGAAGCTGCGTTGTTTGCAGCGGACTTGCTCAAAATGTATACCCACTATGCAGAAGCAAAAAACTGGAAATATGAGCTCCTTTCTTCTAACGAAACAGAGCTGGGCGGTTTCAAAGAAGTAACCCTATCTATTTCGGGAAAGTATGTGTACGGAAGCCTCCGCTATGAGTCGGGAGTACACCGCGTACAGCGCGTACCGGAAACAGAAGGTTCGGGGCGCATTCACACAAGTG
>CAUVHB010000291.1:0-2909 GCA_963551335.1 uncultured Treponema sp. | reverse complement strand
AATAAACCGTAGATAAAAAGCGGTAAGACTGCGGTAATCAACTTGGCATGAGTATCGTGTTGCTGGAACCTCACAATCGGCGCAAGCACCAAAAGAACTACCGCGATAATACAGGTAACAGACATAAGCGCTACTCGTCTTAATATGGAAAGCGTCAGGCTATCGTCTTCGATAGGAACAAATGCTGCCCATTTTTCAAAACTTCTAATCGTTTTTGAACTGAAAAAACTTCCGATTAAAAGAATATTCCCCATCGTACTAAAGATCGCCGATAAAAAGATACCGACATTTTTCACTAAGTCCATTTCTATAGAAATAAAAACCGGGAAGGTCAACGCCAGCAGCGACGGAATGAGCAACACAAGCTTTTCATACAGCATGATATACTTTTTCGCTCTGTTCGGATTTCGTTTCCAGTCTATGATTGCTGGGATCATGATTTTATAGCGTATGATAGGGTTGATGACTGCCAACAGAACACCGATGATAAAGGCTTTTGTTCTAACAACCTCGCTTAAACTGCCGGTACTTCCCACAAAGGGTGAAGTGATAAAGTTTGCCGCTATCCATCCGAGGTTGTTGCATAAATCAAAGCCAAGAATCCTTTTCGGAGAAATTCCATCATTTTGTATCGATGCTGTTGCTGGCATACGTGTCTCCTTTATGGGTATATATTTTAAAATCTATCGATATTGTATTATCTAGTTATATGCAAATAAGAATCTCTAAAACTCTCGAGATTTTTAGAGATTCTCCAAAGGCGTTATTCTTCTTGTTCTTCGATGAATGCTTTCGCCGCAGCGACTACTTCGTCGGCAATCTTACCGGATATTGGATCGTAATGATCAAACGACATCTCGAAAGAGCCGGTTCCGCTGGTCATCGAGCGCAAATCGATTGCATATCGGAGCAATTCTTTGTGCGGTACCTGCGCACGGATTTCTTCGATACCGTTTGCAAGCTGGGACTGCCCGAGAATGCGACCGCGGCGCGAAGAAAGATCGCTCATAATATCGCCAAGATAGGCGGTTTCTACATAGACCGTTAAATTCATAATCGGTTCCAGAAGGATGGGCCCTGCATTACGCATCGCATTTTTGAATGCGTTCCGAGCAGCAATCTTAAACGCCATTTCCGAAGAGTCTACCGGATGTTCTTTCCCGTCCAATACCGTTGTACCGACATCAACAACCGGATAGCCTGCCATGACGCCGTTTTGCATCGCTTCTTTTACGCCCTTTTCGACACCGGGAATATAGCCCTTGGAAATTGCCCCGCCAAATACCGCATTGGTAAAGCTGTATTTTGCACCACGCTCCAACGGTTCAATCGCCAGTACAACCCGCCCGAATTGACCGTGTCCGCCTGACTGTTTTTTATGCGTATATTCCGCCTGCGCTTTTTGGCGAATAGTTTCACGATAGGCAATGCGCGGGATAGAGGTTTGTACTTCAATCTTTGTCTGTTTCTTAATGCGATCAAGCACAATGGAAGTATGCAAGTCGCCCATACCGGAAAATACATTCTGTTTTGTTTCCGGATTGTAGACAAACGAAAGCGTCATATCTTCTTCGCAGGCGCGAATCAGCTGTTCACCGAGCTTATCGTCATTTTTCTTGTCAACGGCAGCAACTGCAATCGAGTAAATGGGATCCGGATTGCGTAATTTGACAAACGGCGGACACTCTTGCGACGCAGCGAGCGTATCATTGGTTTTTGCCGCGGCGAGTTTAACCGCAACGCCGACATCTCCTGCGGCGAGTTCCTTTACTTCGCTTAGCTTCTTTCCCACAGCGCGGTATAACTTACCAACACGTTCTTTCTTTTGTTCATTGATATTATAGACTTCCGCATCCGACAGGAGCGTACCAGTAATAACTTTGATATACGAAAGCCGCCCTGAAAATTGGTCGTTTGCAGTTTTAACGATAAAGCCGGAAAATGCAGGTTGAGCATCAATTTTGATGGTGCACTCTTCTTCACCTTTTACAGCTCGTTCCAGACAGCCGGCAGGAGACGGTAAAATCTCCGTGATAAAACGTAAGAGCGCTGTTAAACCGAGCCCTCGCTGCGCAGCGCCGGCAAAAATCGGTACAATTCTATTGTTTTTCATCGCGAGCGTAAGCCCCTTTGCAATTTCGTCGCTGCTGAGTTCGCCTTCATCGATAAATTTAACTAATAAATCTTCGTCGCCTTCCGCTGCCGCTCCTGCAAGAACTTCGCGCATTTCTTCGTATTGCTTTTTTTCCGAATCAGGGATCGGTATTTCCTTTTCCTTTCCGTTTGCATCTATTTGATACGCAACGCCGTGTAGTACATCGACAATACCGGTAAAATCCGCGCCTTTTCCGATCGGGAAAGTAACGGCAAACACATCAGCATTGAACTGCGTTTTAACATCCTGCATTGCATGATTAAAATCGGCGCGGTCTTCATCCATTTTATTAACAAACACCAAGCGAGGCTTATTCCGGCGGTCAAGGTCTCGCCAGTATTTAATGGTTTCAATCTGTACACCCGATTTTGCATCGAGTACCATCAAGCCTGTTTCCGCCGATCGGAACGCCGCAATCACTTCGCCCATAAAGTCCGACGAGCCGGGAGTGTCCCAGAAGTTGAGTACTATATCGTTCCAGTTCATCGATACCAGCGCCGAATATATCGAAATTTTTCGCTCTATTTCTTCGGGGGTATAGTCGCTGAGCGTTTTGCCGCCAGCCACTGACTCCGCCCGTGCAATTGTACCTGTTACTGCTGCAAGATTTTCAATAAGTGTTGTTTTGCCGGACTGTCCATGTCCTGCAATCGCAATTGTTCTTATGCTCTCTGTTCCAATTCCCATTACGAAGCTCCTCATACGATGTTAAAAATATCTATAGGGAACCTCTAAAAACTTCAGTTTTGAGAGG
>CAUVHB010000290.1:0-2909 GCA_963551335.1 uncultured Treponema sp. | reverse complement strand
TCCCTGCCGATGGAAAGCGTTTCTGGTACAATGCGGAGGAGGTAGAGGTGCCATGCATTGCCTGCGCCATCCGGCGGAACTTGAAAAAAATCATATTGTGCAAAAGCGCGGGTAAAGCGTTCAGCGATGAACTTTCGCTTCCGGTAAAAATCTTCCGCCTTTTGCAGCTGTACTCTGCCGATTGCTGATAAAATATCCGGCAGATTGCATTTATACCCTTCCGCGACGACATCGTATTGCCAGCTGGCGTGTTTATCGGTATAGCGATCCCATATTGTACGGTTGATACCGTGGGAGCGCATCAGCTTAATGCGTTCCGCCGCTTCGGGATTGCGGACGCAAATCATTCCGCCTTCTCCGGTTGTGATAGTTTTGGTGGCATAAAAAGAGAACACGCCCGCGTCTCCTAAGGTTCCGCCGTAACCGTCCGCCGTTTTTGCAGGGAAGGCATGGGCTGCGTCTTCAATCACCGCAATATTGTATTTTTTTGCAAGAGTGTTGATCGCCTTCATATTACAGAGATTCCCTGCGATATGGATCGGCACAATCGCTTTAATGCTTTTATCCTGCTTGAGCTTTTCTTCTATTTTTTCAGGGTCAATACTGTAGGAATCCGCTTCGATATCCGCATAGACCGCTTCCCCGCCGAGGTGCAAGGCGCTGGTCGCAGTCGAGACAAAGGTATAGGGGCTTGTCAGTATCTTGGTTCCCTTGCCTATTCCGAAAGCCTCCATCGCAAGCATCAGTCCGTTTGATGCGGAGTTGACCGCAATCGCGTACGGGCTATGCACCATATCGGCAAACTCTTTTTCAAATGCGAGCGTTTCCTTACCGGTTGTCAGCCAACCTGAGTGCAGCACCCTGATTGTTGCTTCTTCTTCCCTGCGGTCAAACGACGGTCGAAAAAAAGGTATCTCCCTTGCGGGATGTTGTTCGGTTGTATGCATGATTCATCTCCTCTAAAAACTTTTGTGTTCGGTATCACTATTTTGAAAATGCAGACTTTTATCAATCGTGATCAGTTTATCAGTTTTTGCCGATTTCCGATAGGGGCTTTCTATATACCGAAAGTTTATTCAATGAGATTAATGGCGATGCATTTAAACTTGGATAATGTTTTTTAATTATTCTTTATCCCAGTCCACTTCCGGCAGTCCGTTCACAATGTCTACGGTCTGTACGCTTACATTGATTACCGAAAGCAGCAAGTCAAAAATAGCGCGGGGCTTTTTATGTTCACGGGACCAATCATTCGGATTGTTGGTGATGCCGGATTTTTTATCCGTCGTTACCGCGTAGCGCTCCATAATCCACTCAATTGCAGACTTTCCGTTTACAACATACTCGTACGCTTTTTCCGGAATGTTTTTTATGGTGTGCCAGTGATTGTATAAAATCGTGCCTTTCTCGCCTTTCTTCGGGAACTTCATCTGCTCGACTGCATAGTAATCATAGGCGTTTTCACTATCCGATAGAATTTGCGGACTCGGCTCTGCGGCAATCAAGTCGTTGTCATATACACTCTGTTTCTTTGAACCGTACTGAGCATAATTCAGCGAGCTTACCTCGATTTTGGGATAGCGTTCAACTTCTTCATAATTCAAATGCAAGGATGCAAGGCTGCGACCAGCCTCACTAAATTTCCAAAACTTTTGCCAGTCGCTTACGAGCGGGATACGGGGAAGCATTTTTTTTAAGTCGGCGCTGAATGTTTCTCGGTAGGATTTTGAATGCAGGATGCCGTAAACATAATAGAAAATATCTTCTCGCTCAACTTTGTTCCCATACTTTTGCTGCGCACGGTTTAATATAAAGTCGCTAATTGCTTCATGTCTTACGATTTTTGTGCCGTCATCAAAGAGCGAATGCTGCTTCGGCTCGATAATCTCATACCAATAGAGCGGGAAGCATTGAGTATCGCCATTAAAGTGAAGGTCAGGAATACAATCTGTTATCAGCGGATTAAACTCTTGTTTCCCTGCTATCGACTGTGTACAAATCACAAGGTTTTTATGATTTGGGGTGGGGAAGAGCTTAGGCTGCTTATACCGTTCTTGAGTTAAATCATCATCGAAATAATAATGCTGTTTACAAAACGGGCGATAAATTGCTTTTGTATAAAATTTTTCTTGTTCAGCAAATGTTTTATGACGCTTTAAAGCATTAAGCCAGTCGCGGGTCCAGTTGCCTTTTGAAAAATCACGTTCTGGATCAGACTTTATTCCTGTCGCTATCAATTTTTGTTGATGGTTATAATGATCGATTGTTAATTGTATATTCTTACATAATTCTGAATAAGAATAATTGTAAACCCAAGCGTCACGATTTGTCGCACACCCAAGAGAATAAATTGTAAAGAAAGACTGTGAGGTAGAATCAAATTTTTTATCCGCTTCTATCGGAATCCATGCAGAGAACTGATCGTTTCTCTGACTTATCCAATCACCGTGCTCATTTGGAGTAATCTGTTTCAATGCTTTTTCTGATTTCATCTTTCCAATGTTGTGGAAGTCTGAAATTATCTTGAGCTTTTGGTCACGGTTTAAGTAGTCTCCAATGTCATGATACAGTATCTTTGCTTTTCCTAAACAACCGGATTTTTTAACAAGAAGCGTGATAGAAATAGGAGTACGGCTTCCTGAACCGAATATCTTACCGCCTTCTTTTTTGGACAGCTCTCCACTGGTACGTTGGTTTCCACGTAAATTGAATACATAAATTGCACTGAATTCTTTTTCGATTGCTTTTCTAAAACCATCAAGTCCATTCCCATCGAGCCAACTTCCATTTGACACAAAAGCCACTATGCCGTTTTCTTTTTTACTAATTCTATCGTTTCTCTGCACAAATTCTGTGTTTTGTTTTTCATAATTAAGCTGTTTTTTTGTTGAAGGTGTTGTTACCCCCCC
>CAUVHB010000289.1:0-2921 GCA_963551335.1 uncultured Treponema sp. | reverse complement strand
TCCGAAACCGAACAACAGGACGGAAACACAGAGAATATAAAACAATGTTTTCAGTGTTTTATTCATTACAAACTCCATTTCGAAAGGGATATTCAGACATCTTAAAGAACTTATAGAGTTCCTCGCTTGTCTGGTGCGAAATTTTTTCGCATAGATAAATTACTATAGAATTTAATCATGTTCAAGACGCTGGCAGTCAGGACACAGTCCAAAAAAATCAAACCGATGTGAATCAATGCGATAGCCGCTTATCTCTGCCGCCTTTTTCTCACAATCTTCATCGGACGGCATAAAAGCATCTTCTACCTTGCCGCACCGGGTACAGATGACGTGATTATGAACACTCATATCGGCATCGAAATGAGCAAATGTCCCGTCAACATTAATAACCTTGATTCGTTTTTGTTCCGCAAGAATATTTAAATTACGGTAGACGGTTCCTTGACTGAGGCGCGGAAAGTCCTCCCGAAGTTTATCATACAACCATGCTGCCGTAGGATGCGTATGAGTAGAACATAAAAGATTGAACAGAGCATCCCGCTGTTTGGAATGCTTGTATGAAACAGTTTTTTCCATATATAACTCCTCGTATTAAAGCGCGGTGCCTAAAAATAATAATGGATACTACAATTTTCACCGTAATGCTGTCAATATTCCGTATATGACGAATAATGTATAATTCTTAATTATGGATTATCCTTATTTTTTAAGCCACTCCCCCCGAAAGTCTTTTAAGCCAAAAACCCTCGAAAGTCGTATAAAGATTGTGGAGAAATGAATGACACAAAAACTCTTTGAAGAACTCGCACTTTCAGATGATTTCATGTTCTGTAAGATTATGGAATATGAGCCGATTTGTGAAGAATTTCTTGAAATACTGTTTGCTGTTACTTTTTGGGGGTATAGGGGGCATTTTCTTTTTATCAAAAAAATGACCGGATTGAGTAAAGAAGATATCAACGCTTTTAACTAATTGACACCAATAGCATTCATCCCTCTTTTAGCATTGTCGAGCAGATAGCTAATACCCGCAAAAAATCATAGTCTGAAAGAAAAAAGGAGAAGCATGTCTTTTTCTCGATATACACGGATGCATATCAAGAAAAAGACATTAAAGCACAGATGCGCTTATTTTTTTACTTCCGTGGTCGGCTCAAAGGCATGGATATGCAAAAACTCCACCGTTTTGGGGATTACCACTTCTTTGATGTTGTTTTTCATAAAAGCGTACATATTGATCTTTTTCACCGATGCAGGAATCTTGACTGAGGAGAGCTCATTCTTATAGAAAGAAGAAGTATCAATCAGCTCAATGGTTTAAGGAAGATAGAGTTCCGTCAAGGCATTTAATGCAAAGGCGCTCGGCTCAATTTTTGTTTCCTTACCGCCGAAAGTAACATTTTTCAGCGCATTTCGGTAAAACGCAAAACCTTCGATGTCCTTCAACGCAGCCGGCAGCTTAACCGAGGTCAATTTGCACACACCGAATGCATCATAGCCGATACTCTCTACCGTTTCGGGAATAACAACGGAGGTTAAGCCCCTGCGGTAAAACGCATTGTCGCCGATGCGCGTAATAGGGGTTCCATCGGGCGCCGTTGCAGGAATTACAAGGTCGGTAAGCCCTTGCGTCTTTACCTTATCCTTGCCTTTCTGCGTCATCCCCTTTATTTCGGCGCCCTTAAAAATAAAATCATCATTTTCCCATACGTTTTCACTCATACTACTCCCCCTTACATCCGATTGAGTTGTACAATCTCATTGAATGTTTCAAGCTGTGTTTTTACCTGCCCGAAGTCCGACATCTGCTGATCATAGCCGACTTTAATCAACGGGATTTTTGCTTCGCTGAATGCCTGCTTGAGCGACGGATATTCCATTTCTTCCGTATCATCAAAGTTGAGCATAAAGAGCAAACATCCGTCAGCCTTGTTGTCCTTTGCCAGTTTAACCACATAGGCAGGACGTTTTGTCAAATCCGGATCATAGAGGAGCGGATCTTCGTCCATACGAGCAAATTGATCGGCAAGCGCCAGCATCGGATCATCAATAGAAAGATCGATATCAACCTTTAATGCGCGGGATTCATGCGCCACATCATCGGCAACAACGCAGACTTTGTAGGAATCCAAGATATTCAGCAAGCCAGGATTATCGGTAATAACGCCGCTGGTAACCACCCGAACGCCGTCCCATTTTTCTTCCGGCAGGGCTTCGAGTAAGGCATTCAGCTTTTTGAGCAGTTCGGTGTGTTCGTCTTTCAACATAAAGTATGAGCTTTTCAGCACATAGCAGCGATCGGAAGCCTTTATACTCTGCGGATGGGAGGCAGCAAGTTTGATAAACCGGCGCTTTTCCGCCCTGTTTTCGTTATACACCTTGAACGCTTTTTTGAGGTTCTCATCGGTTACTTTGACACCGCAGATAGTTTCCAGCTCTTCCTTTGCCTTGGCAAAAATCTTTGCGTTGTACTTTTTACCGAAATCTTCCTTGCGGTGCTGCCCGTGATTGATAAAGATCATCGGGATTTTCCGTCCGGCGCTCACCTTGTAGTTCTGAGACAGCGGGCGCAGGGTGTCATCCAAGGTTGTCAGCATCGATGCGGAAAGTCCGTCGAGGGTGCCGTCCAACGCCATTTCCAAACAGCGCAATGCCAGCGAATAATAGAATGTCGGGAAGTATTCTTTCGCCCGCTCGATGGGCCCCTGCCCTCCCCATACGCCGAACGGGACGATACCTGCCGCATAAACAATCTCTTCGGGGGCATAGTATGGGAAGATACCAACGGCTTTTTTCCCTGCCGCAAGGTATTTATCCAGCTGCTTCCGCGGATTGTTTGCCAAATATTTAAACTGTTCCAATAATTCCTTGATAGTTTCCATAGTGTCCTCCCCTACTCCAGCGTCGGCTTTGACCAATCG
>CAUVHB010000288.1:0-2923 GCA_963551335.1 uncultured Treponema sp. | reverse complement strand
CCGAAGGCTGGTATGCAAGCGAGCCTGAAAATCCCGAAAGCCGTGTACGCGAATTGCGGGAGCTGATCAACGAGTGTCATCGGGCGGGACTCGGTGTAGTGCTCGACGTGGTGTATAATCATGTTGCGCGCACCGATCTTTTTGACACGATTGTTCCGGGCTATTACTTTCGGACAAATCCCGACGGCAGTTATACCAACGCTTCAGGCTGCGGGAACGATATTGCTTCGGAGCGGTCGATGGTACGAAAGCTCATCGTCGATTCGGCTGTACACTGGGTGAAAAACTATAAGGTTGACGGCTTTCGGTTTGATCTGATGGGATTACTCGACACCGAAACCGTGCTGGAAGCATACAACCGCTGCAGGGATCTTAATCCGTCGGTATTGTTTATCGGGGAAGGCTGGAAACTGTATAACGGCGCCGAAGGTACCGTTGGTATGGATCAACGCTTTATGACCCAAACCGACAGCGTTGCCGTTTTTAACGATGAATTCCGCGATTTGGTAAAAGCAGGCGGTATGAACGAAGAAGGTAAAGGCTTTTTAACCGGCGGCAACGTCGATCTGCAGCAGCTCTTTTACAATTGTATCGGATTACCTCAGTGTAACTATACCGCCGACAGTCCGGGCGATAACGTGCAGTACCTCGTTTGCCACGACGGGCTTACCCTGCACGACTGTATTGCCCATAATGCAGGGCTTGATGAAGATATTCCTGCACAAAGGCAGGAGCTGATTGCCCGTATCAAAGTCGGCAACGCGCTGGCGCTTACCTGTCAAGGGATTGCATTCTTACACGCCGGACAGGAACGGGGACGCACCAAGCCGAATGTGCATGGAACGGAGGAAGAATGCGTCGGCGCTTTTGTGCGGAACAGCTATGACGCTTCGGATAGCGTTAACCGTATTGTCTGGACGCTCGATGAGGATTATGCCGAGCTTCTCGCCTATACGCGCGGTCTGATTGCGTTGCGGAAACAGTTTGATGTGTTTAGAATAGGAGACGCCGGACGCATTGCGCAAGCCGCCACGTTTTTGCCCGCAGAAGGTGCGGAGGCAGATGATGCGAAGTGCGTTGCAACGGAAGCGTGCAGCGATAAACGATGCGCTGTAAAAAGCGCCAACGGAGCAGCGCCCAAAGCTGACAATCAGTGCGGGCAGGCATTTGGGTACACACTCGACTGGACGGACGGTAGGTGGTTTTTGCTGTTTAATGCGGCGGGAACGGAACACTGTTTTACACTTGCCGGCGCATTACAAAAGCCTGTCGTTTTTGTTGATGGTACGGCGGCATCGCCGGATGGTATTACACGTCCGTCCGGTATACGATTTGAGCAAAACCGGATCATACTTGATCCGTACACTGCGGCTATTGTTCGCAGTGAAGAGGGTATCTTTTAAAACTCACATTTTTTAAGGTTCCCGATAGTTTTTTTCATAACAAATTGGAGGTGTTATATGAAAAAAGCAATTATAAGGCTTTCTGCCTATGTATCATTGGCGCTTCTTCTTGCGCTTACGAGCTGCGGTGGAGGTTCCGAGAGGAAGGACGATAAAGCCGGCGATATGAAAGGCGAAACGGTTACCATCAAAATATGGGAATCCGAAGGCCCCGAAAAAGATTTTATGCTGTTCGCTGCGGAAGAATACAAAAAAACGCATCCGAACGTATCCTTTGTGTATGAACCGGTTCAGTCGACTGAGGCGCGCACAAAGATTGAAATGGACGGTCCCGCAGGTGTCGGCGCAGATATCTTTGTTGCTCCGCACGACCATATCGGCGCCCTTGTCGCAGGTGGGCATATTCTCCCCTTTGACGATGCGTCCGTCCTTGATAACTTTATTCCTGCAGCGCTGACATCCACCGCGTATGAGGGAAAACACTACGGGTATCCGCTTGCAATCGAAACCTACGCATTGTTCTATAATAAAGACCTTTTACCGGAAGCCCCCAAGACATGGGACGCGGTGGAAGCGTTTGCAAAGACATGGAACGATAAAGCTCAAAATAAATATGCATTGGTCTGGGGTGTCGGAAACGCATACTTTGACTATATTTTTATGAGCGGCTTTGGCGCACCGCTTTTCGGACCGAACGGCGATGACCCCAAGCAGCATAACGTCAATAGCCCCAATGCTATTACCGGTTTAACCTATTTTCAGAGCCTTCGCAAGAAAATGCTCGATGTTCCGTCAGGCGACATTACCGATGATTTCTGCAATTCCTCGTTTACAGAAGGTAAAGCTGCAATGATTATTACCGGTCCGTGGAAAATCTCCGATTTTTCAAAAACGGGTCTCAACTACGGTATTGCACCCATTCCGGTATTCCCCGGTATGAGCAATCCTCCGGCATCTTTCTCAGGTCTTCGCTTGGCCTTTGTCAGCGCTTACAGCGATCACCCGGCGGAAGCGCAGGACTTTGCAAAATTCCTTACTTCAAAGCCGATATTGGAAAAACGGTATGAAATGACCAAGCAAATTCCGCCCCGCTCCGACATTACCATCACCGATCCGTTGAGTCAAGGTATTTTAGCACAGGCGCAATACGCAACACCGATGCCCACCATTCCTGAAATGGGCAAATACTGGTCTGCAATGAATGCAACTTTTGCGAGTATCTGGGACGGCGGCAATGTTGCAGAAAAATTGAATGCTGCGGCGGCTACAATGGAGTCGTTGCAATAGGATATGGGGGCTGTCCAAAAACTGAAAGCCTATCGACTTTTTCTGTAAGGAAATTATTCGTTATATCCGCTAAAGCGAATTGCGAAACAGTTTTTGGACAGTTTCCTTGGATATAGGTGCTTTGTATGCAGTTTTCGGCAATAGAACATCGCAGTACGGATATTTTTTGTTATCCACTAAATGAAAATGAACTTATGCTCGGAATTAAAACCGGCAGCGACATTCGGCGTGTA
>CAUVHB010000287.1:0-2950 GCA_963551335.1 uncultured Treponema sp. | reverse complement strand
GAAATGCAGCTGAGAGCGTAACAGCATATTCGGCATATACGCAACAGATGCCGGAGAATATTGTTACTCAGCCCGTTATTACGCCTTCCAGCAAGACGACTGTTACTACCGTGTACCGATCATCTCCCGTAACTCAATCGGCTGCCGCTAATGCACAGTCGGCGGATGGTTCGGCTGTATCGGCAGAACAGGCGGCGGTTGGGCAAAATACGCCGGCGCAGACGGGGAAAACCGGAGAACCTCAAAAAGATTATCGGTATGTACAGGAGCTGTTAGATAAAATTGCGGAACTTGAAAAATCACCCGACTCGTTATCTATGGAAGAGATTGCAAGATTACGTACGGAAGTAGATAACGCAATAGAGGCTATGCAGGAACAATAATGCCGTCATCGATTATTGAACAAGCAAAAAAACAATTTGCCAAGGGGAATTATCAACAGGTCATCAATTTATTGGAACCGCACGTTACACAATACGTTGTATCGGGCGATTCGAAAGATGTCGTGTATAATGCCTCATTTAACAAATCGTTTCCTTTTTATCTGTATTTAGGACTTGCTTGTTTACATGCCGGTGATATCGGCGGCGCCGTTGATTATTTAACTTGTGCACGGCGTATTAAAATGACCGATCCCGATTTACTGTGTGCGCAGGCGGTGCTGTTTTTACGGCGCGGCGACACCGCACGGGCAATCGACTATTATCTGGAAGCGATTGAGTATAATCCTAACCATGAATTGGCGCGCAGCGGATTGGATTTTATCAGGACGCATAACACGCCGGAAGCAATCGGGGAGGCCGTTCAATCGGGAGAACTAAAGAAGTTTTATCCCCGCCCGGGCGTGCGGGATTATATTAAAAAAAGAATAATTTTGTTTACCGGTTTTTTTGCCATCGTATGTGTCGCTGTGATTATAGTAACGGTATTGGTAAAAAGTCCGTGGTCAATACGGACACGGAATAATACGAGAGCCGATCTTTCGGCATTCACATTGTTATCGGACGAAAAAGCGCGCCCTATCGATACGGGTGGAACGTATCGGTATACGCTTTCGGAAAAAGAGGTACTCGCGGCATATCGGAATGCACAGAAATATTTTCAAGATTCGCGTGATAACCTTGCACAAATAGAAGTGAATCGGATTTTGTCTTCAAATGCCGCGTATTCGATTAAACAAAAGGCGCGACTGTTGATGGACTATTTTGCAACACCGGGGTTTGACACTGTGCGGGATATTCCCGTCTACAGCGATGTACGATCCGATATTCCGCTCTATCTTGATTGCTGGACAATTTGGTCGGGGCGTGCGACGAACGTAAAATCCGATGGAGATAATACGAGCTTCGATCTTTTAGTAGGGTATAGCGAGCGTATTCAGCTGGAAGGTGTTGTGCCTATCTTTTGTAATTTTTCAGTTAGGATAGATTCGGAGCGACCGATAGAAGTATTAGGAAAAATTCAGCAGCGAGGCGGCATCCTTTTTTTAAAGGCTGCCGGTATTCATCAAAGTCAAGTACCGGAAAACAAAAAATAGGCAGGGGAGCAAAAACTCATTGTGTTTTTGAAGATACCCTGTTGATTGGAGCAGATATGTATACGGCGGAGAAAGTGCGGATAGGAGGTAAGGGCTGCGTTAGGAGCATTGAGCTTGGCGGCGACGCCCCCATCGCTATCCAGACTATGTGGAAACAGCCGTTGAGTGAAGATACATTACAGGAAACGGCGCGAAAAATTGCCGAATTGGAGCAGCTCGGCTGTGATATCCTCCGGTTCGCCGTGCCGGATTCCGAAAGCGCCGAAGCGTTTGTCAAACTTACCGGTATGACGCCGATGCCGCTTGTTGCCGATATTCACTTTGATTACCGGCTTGCATTGCGCTGTATGGACGGTTACGCTGCAAAGATACGCATCAATCCGGGGAATATTGGAACGGAAGAGCGGGTGAGCGCAGTTATTAAAAAAGCGCAAGATACCGGTACGGCGCTCCGCATCGGCGTTAATAGCGGCTCTCTCCCTGTCGATATACGAAACCGTATGGAGCAGGAAATCTGCGAAGGGCGCAATGCAGAGGAGGCGAGGGCAGCAGCGCTGGTTGCTGGGGCGCAGCGGGAGGCGGCGCTTTTTGAGAAACACGGATTTAGGCAGTACCTTGTCTCGATGAAAGCCTCGTCGGTAAAAGAAACGGTTATTGCCAATGAATTGTTTGCTGCTGCATCTGCCGCGCCGCTTCATGTAGGTGTTACGGAAGCGGGACCGTTGGTTTCGGGTATTGTCAAAAGCGCCCTCGCGTTTTCAAAGCTGTTGGAAAAGAATATTGGCGCTACGGTGCGGGTCAGCCTTTCCGATACTATGGAAAATGAGGTTATTGCAGCAAGGGAAATTTTGACGGAATGCGGTAAACGGAAAGGCGGCATCCGGTTGGTGTCGTGTCCCCGCTGTGGTCGCAACGGTTTCGATGTTCACGGGTTTGTTGAACGCTGGCAGCACCGGCTTTTTGCCGAAAAAAAAGACTTGACCGTTGCGGTGATGGGCTGTGTTGTCAACGGACCTGGTGAAGGAAAATTTGCCGATATCGGGATTACCGGTGCGGAAAACGTTATTCTGCTATTTAAGAGGGGCGTTATCGTTCAGCGTATCGACATACAAGGCTTGACGGAAATGGAAAAAAATACGGCGGTCGATGCGGTCTTTGAGGAGGAACTGAGGAGTTTATGAAAAAGTTAGCAATAGCATATTTTACAATCCTTATCAGTGTGTTTTTGTATGCGCAAAAAGTATCTGCCGATTCTCCGGAGTACCCTTGGCATCTGCTTGAGCAAGGAAAGGTTGCGTATGAAGGACGCGAATTTGGCAAGGCTCTCCTTTTGTTCCGGCAAGCGAGGGAAATGCACAAAACGCGGGTAACGGCTCAATATGACTATCTTTTTGCCGCACTTAAACCGTATCT
>CAUVHB010000286.1:0-2954 GCA_963551335.1 uncultured Treponema sp. | reverse complement strand
CATTGCCCCGAAATTTTGAGTGAATTTAACGACAGGTTTTGTTCTTTTGCCATCTTGATGGATACCGGGCGCAGCTTGTCGGTTACGGCATGACAGCAAAACGGGCGACCGCAGCAGCCGATACCTCCGGCTATCCTCGATTCATCGCGCACCCCGATTTGCCGAAGTTCAATACGGAGACGCAGAATAGCAACCAAGTCTTTAACCAGCTTACGAAAGTCGATACGAGTGTCTGCCGTAAAAAAGAAAATCACTTTAGGTTCTTCTAGTAAGTAGTGGCAGTTAATCAACTTCATGTCGAGGCTATGGGCAATTACCTTTTCTTTAAAAAGAGCGCTTGCCGCATTTTCTTTTTCGATGTTTTCTTCCGCACGGCGAAAGTCTTCCTCCGTTGCTCTCCGAGTAACCGTAACGATATCTTTTACGGTTGTTCTGATGGGGTGCTGAACCAAGCCCATTACACGAGCTATGTCCTCTCCGTAGCGAGTTGGTGTAATGACATAATTTCCACTTTGCAGATTTAATTCCGTTGTTGTTGCATAAAAAGTCTCTTGTGAATACTCGAGCTTTAGCTGATAGAGCGGTTGAGGAAATACTCCCTCTTGTATCGGTTCTTCCGTTTGGGGAACATCATTATCTTCCAAAGTGCTCAAATCATCTATCTCTTCATATTCGGTATATGTTTCTATAAATTCTATATCTTCTATATTCATTTCTGACTCCGTTATGTAATCAAATCTATAATCAACCCGTATATCTCTTCAAGTCGTTCTAAAATGAAAAGCTGGCTTTTTTGGTCGCAGAGTAACTCACCGGCAAACTTGTCGAGTTTTTCATTGATGATGACAATTTGGGTAAAAGAGCGCGGTCTTAAATGGTTGGTTTTATCGCGCCGTAAATGAGTCCGTGTGGTAACTGTGTATGCTTCGCGCGCGACATAGCCGATAAAGTTTTTGACAGCCTGCTTGTACCGTAAAATCGTTTCAGGATTTTGGCGTGTCCGCAATGTATCTCCTGCAGAGCGGACTTCGTCTTGCAGCAAGGCTATCGCTTCTTCCGGTGGTAATGTGCTCAGCTTTTCGATTATATCGGCTTCATTCCCCTGCTGAGTTTGAGGTAAGACGCTCCGCAGCATCTCCTTAAATTTATTTAGTTTTTTTTTGTCTTTTTCTGATTGCGCTGCTTTGGTTTGTAAAGACGGTTGAACGGTTACTCCCACTGCATAATTTGCACTTTCTATCTGATTGCCCATTTTTCCCCTTTATTTTGAGTAAGAAAATGTGGAAGAATGGAGAGCTTGCTGGTTCGCATATTTTTTTTCCGCTTCTTCAAAACCGGTTTGCTCTCCGGTCGCGGAGCAGAAGCCGTGTAGAATAACATTGTCATCAACCCGTAGTTTTTTTGTGAGAACTGAGCCGATAACCATACCCGACGAGAGAATGACAACATAGTCGGGTGCAATAATATCGCCTTGGACAATTCCCCCGACGCTCACCGACGCGGCTTTGATATTGCCCCGTATTCGAGCGTCTTCTCCGATAATAACACGTCCTTGGGTCTGCACATTCCCGTCGATATCACCGTCTATTCGTAAAAAACCGGAAACCGTTACATTCCCTGCTATCAACGCCCCTGGTCCTACAATGGTATTGACCGAAATATCATCAATAAAGGTTTTCTTTGCCATAACGATTACTTGGTATTGGACGCTTTAATATTGAGGTATTTAATCGGGTCTACCACATCGGAACCAATATGTACTTCATAATGGAGGTGCGGTCCTGTCGAAACGCCGGTTGTGCCGATATACCCGATCGTTTGCCCCTGCTGTACATACTCGCCTCGTGTTACGCGGTAAGACTGTAAGTGCGCATAACGAGTATAAAAGCCGTGCTTATGTTTGATGATGATATAATTACCCCAGCCGGGGTCGAACTCTACGGTAACAACCTGCCCATCAGCGGTTGCTACGATAGGATCCCCCGAACGATAGGTCGAAAGGTCAATCCCCTTATGAATATACCACTGACCGGTAAACGGGTGCCGGTTTTGTCCGAACGCCATCGAAATATGCCCGATGCCGCCTTTAATCGGCCACAAACTCGGAATGTCGGAAAAGAGGGTTGTCTGCATATTGAGGAGCTTTCCCATTTCCTGTACTGGTAAAACGGCATCGTTCAGATATGAGGTTAGCTGTTGCAGCTCCGCAGCCTCTTTCAGCGAGCCTTCCGCAACCTCATGCATATTAAATAAGAAAGACAAATCGCCGTTTGCTGTTTGCCCAGTTGGTGCAGCGGTCTTTAAACCGAGCGAAGAAAATGTCGAGGTAAGCGCTGTTTGAAAATTCCGCGCCGTTTTTAAAAGTTCGTTTGTTTCATCCCGTAATACATCCAGACTTGCCTGTGCTTTGCGGGCTTCCTCTTGGGTTGCGGAAAGGTCTTGCACCGAAACGGCTGTTTTGTGTGCAAACCAAAAAAATGAAGAAAAAAAGCCGACTGCAATAATCAGTGTGAAAAGTAAGCTAAAAATACTCGTTTGAAAGTTTAACACCCTCTTTTGCGAGTGAGGAACGATCATAATAGTCAGCTTTTTTCGACCGCCTGCGATAATACGCTGAAAGAAATGCAAAACAGCCTGAGCTGCTTTCTTTATCTGCTTTGAAATATATCGTACAATATTGTTTTCAGTTTTCTTATATCCTCGTGTTCGAGACACTTTTTTGCCCTCTTTATATAAAACTATTGGAAAAGTATACCAATTAACGGGCTACCTGTCCAGCATTCGCATTCAGAGAAAACGCAGCATACTGTTTTTTCATATCCGCCACGGATGGCGGTGATACTAATCAGCAGCAAGGGGATGTCTCAAAAGTTGGTTACTTTTTCGACATCCCCGCGATGTTTAAAATTAAGTCTTTATACAGTAATGACTTAATTTTAAACATCGCATCTAAA
>CAUVHB010000285.1:0-2976 GCA_963551335.1 uncultured Treponema sp. | reverse complement strand
GTTCTCCATGACACATAGCCTATCATTTGCTCATGAGCCTCCTTTCCATACCCCCCCCCATAAAATCATATAAATCATTATACAATAATAACTTATACTGTTTTATTATTACTATTCTCTTCTTCAATATACGTGATATATGTATAGAATTCCTTATAAATATCCGTGTGCAGGGCTGTTCTTTCTGTACTATCCGCTATCAGCGGTATCGTGTTGAGACTATCGGGGTGATCGCCGTCGTCCATCAGATGCTCACAGGGATTTCGTTCAGAATTCCTCTCATGCTGCAACTACTTCACATTCAGTTATGCTGTAGGCTCAAACCAAAAACCGGCAAGAGTATTACAGCTATGACATCTTATACTCTTTTTTATCTATATCTATTTATATGGAGGAAAAAATGAAATTCTTAAGACGAGCATCGCTACTCCGCTTGTGTGTCGCTATCGGTATGATGATGGTCGGTATTGCCGGCTGTCAACCGAAAATCACTCCGACAGCAGTATATTACACGGTTACCTTGCAGGTTGCCGGCGCAGAAGGCGGTACGCTCACCGCAAAAACGGATGGTAAGACTTTAACCAACAACGAGAAAGTGAAAGTCGGTACCAAGGTACGGTTTACCGCAAATCCGAAGAGTATAGAAGGGTACATAGTTGGCGCATGGACAGGTATCGATGCAGCAGCCGGAACGGGTGTTGTTGAATTGATTATCACACAGGACGTAACTGTGTCTGTTGCCTTTGTAAAAAATCCACCGCCGCCCGTTCAAGAGTGTACGGTCAAGTTCAGCATAGCCGAACATGCGGAGGGCGGCACGCTCACTGCAACAGTGAACGGCAAGACTTTAACCAACAACGAGAAGGTAAAAGCCGGTACAAAAGTACGGTTTATCGCAAATCCGAAGAGTGCAGACGGTTACACGATCGGCGCATGGACCGGTATTGATGCAGCAGCCGGAACAGGCGCTGTTGAACTGATTATCACACAAGATGTCAACGTTACCGTTGCATTTGTGAAACGGCAATGTACCATTACATTTGGCGCAAGCGAAGGCGGTTCGATTTCCGCAAAGGTTGAAGGAGATACAGATAATCTCCAATCCGACGGCAAAGCGCCTTACGGCTCTATCGTTACCTTTACTGCCGTACCGGAGGACGGCTATGTATTTGACCGCTGGGAAGGGCTTACCTCTGCCTCAAGCGAGGGGACTGCAACCTATATGGTAACCGGCGACCGGTATGTAAAGGCGTATTTTAAGAGTGCGGCTTTGCCGTATTTGTCGGTTGCCAGTGTTGTAGCAGGAGGGGGTACGGTATCCTTTCTTGGCGACGACAGCCGCAAAACAGAATTGAAAGGCAAGGTTATTATCCCCGAATGGATAAACGGCATACATATTACTGGTATTGAGCTTGTGCGTTGCACTGAAATAACAGAAGTTGTGTTGCCCGAATCTATAAACTTTATCAAGGGCTTTGGTGGGTGTACAAAACTTCAAACCATCAAGATACCGAAAAATAAGAAGTTAACTGTAATCAATCAATCTTGTTTTTCTGGGTGTGCTAAATTGGAAAAAATATATTTACCGGAGAATATTACAAAAATATTTGAGGGTGCTTTTAGCGGATGCACATCGTTGGAACTTTACCTGCCTAAAAGCATACAAAGCATAGGGAATTATGCGTTTGGGTTTCTATACAGTGGTCATACAAACGATAGCCGTATAAAAAAAGTGTATATTCCGAGTAGCATTTCAGAAATAGAAAAAGACAGAATAAAGGAGTTAATAAGGCGTAGTAATCAAAACTATGGTATCGGTATACAGCCAGAACAGATCGGTGAATACGACGATACCCAACCAATCCCGTAAGGGTGAGGGAATTTTTTAGGGAGGTATTTTGATGAATACGTACAAACTGGTCGTCCAGACCATTCAAAACGGAAAGATTACCGGAAACGCGAGTTTATCGGTAGGCGCCAACTCCACGATGGAAGCGCGTCAAAAATTTATGGCATCGCATCCGCCGACGGCTACGAAGAAGTATAAGGTTGTTGCTTGTGCAAAGCAGTAGTCTTCTTTTGCAAATATACGGCGCATCTGCGTTGTCGCTACGCCAAAATAAATGCTCAACGTACAGCAAGTACGCCTCCGCTTTATTTCAGCTAGGCTCCTAGCATCTGCATCGTCTATTTGCAAAAGGCTAACGGCAAAAAGGCTTTTTTCAAAACACATTTACATCATTTAAGAGGAGAATTGTATGGATGTATTGAAAGATGAATATGAGAAATGCAGGAGTAGTGCGGATGGCATACCATTTTTTAAAGACTCTAAATACACGGAGCTGATGGACAACATTACCGACAAATTTCTTGAGCTCATCACACCGTGTTCACATATCTGGCCCCCGAAGAATGAAGAAGAAGAGCAAACGCTGTATATGGCAGCACATGCTTTTTCTCCGGAGCTGATGATAAGGGAGTTCCGTATATGGATAGCTAACGTAGAAAGAGACTATAAATGCTGTGAAGATCACTTTATCACTCAATTCTGCGAGTTCATAAATGCTTACGGGAAATTACCGTTAGATCCTGTTAATCCGCAAAAATTTATGCCGAAAGACGAACCGTGGATTGCGAATGGAGTTGCAAGCGAATTGCAGGATTTTTATACGGCGTTATGCGAATATAAAACAGCGCTCTGCGAATACGGGGAATGGTGGAATAGCCGATCTGCGGCAGGGTACTTTAAAAAAGCAGTATTGAAGGTCGTAAAAAATCCGATAACCGGCGTAATAGATGCGGTGGGGAACGGTATTGCAGAGGTATTTGGAGAGGATGAGGATTCTCAAATTAAAAGGAAGCTTATTGCGAACGGAAATGCCGCGCAAGAATTATGCCTGTCATACGAAGAGAAGTTATTTAAGGGTACCTCTAAAAACCCAAATTTTAAGCTCCTTTTCTTAGGCAAATCAGTAT
>CAUVHB010000284.1:0-2979 GCA_963551335.1 uncultured Treponema sp. | reverse complement strand
CTCGTAAAGCTAAAATGTTATTATGAAAGATACTTTGATCGATAGCGCTGTCCGTAAGATTCCGGATTTTCCTAAAAAAGGAATTTTATTTTATGATATCACGGGTCTTCTGATAAATCCGGAGGCGTTTCACTATTGTTTGGATAAGCTTACAAGCTTTTATAAGGATGAAAAAATCGATGCGGTTGCCGCTATCGAATCGCGCGGGTTTATTTTTGCAGCTCCTTTTGCAGATAGGCTTGGTATTCCGCTGATTCTCATCAGAAAGAAAGGAAAACTGCCGGGCGAAACCTATTCCTGTTCCTATGATCTTGAATATGGGCAAGCAACCATCGAAGTTCATACATCGGATATACAAAAGGGGCAGCGGATATTGTTACTCGACGATTTGATTGCAACCGGCGGCACACTGAACGCTGCGCGGAAAATGCTGAATCAGGGCGGCGCCGAGGTTGCCGGTTTTTGCGGCGTTATCGGTTTGCCGTTTTTGCACTACGACAAGGTGATTGGCGATTTGCCGATTAAAACACTGATCGAATATGACAGCGAATAGGGATGAGATTCTAACATGATTACGTTAATTAAAGAGATACTGACACAAAAACCGGAAGGGCAAGAGGTTGCCGTTTATGGCTGGGTGCGTACCAAGCGCGAAACAAAGAACCTCATTTTTATTCAGGTGAACGACGGCTCATGCTTTGCATCGATTCAGCTCACTTTTGACCGCGATAAGGGCATTGATGCGCAAACCGAAAAAGAATTAAGCAGGATTACGACCGGCGCCTCGATTAAAGCCGTGGGAGCATTGATTGAATCTCCCGCATCGGGGCAGGCGGTAGAGGTCGCTGCAAAAACGATTTTTGTGTACGGCGAGGCTTCCGGCGAAACCTATCCGCTGCAAAAAAAACGGCATACGTTTGAGTTTTTGCGCGACATAGCTCACTTACGCGCCCGTACCAATACATTTGGCGCGGTTGCCCGGGTACGGAACCAAATGGCGTTTGCTGTGCATACCTTTTTTCAAGAGCACGGGTTTCAATATGTGCATACGCCGCTGATTACCGCCTCAGACTGCGAAGGCGCCGGCGAGATGTTTCAGGTTACCACGCTCAATATGCAGGAGATTATCCGCAAGGCGTTAAAAGATAAAGTTGATCCTGCCACCTTCGCCGTTGATTATAAGCAGGATTTCTTTGAACGGGAGGCATATTTGACAGTTTCCGGTCAGCTTGAAATAGAAACCTATGCAACAGCGCTTTCTCGGGTCTATACCTTTGGGCCGACTTTCCGCGCGGAAAACTCGAATACGACGCGGCATCTTTCTGAATTTTGGATGATAGAACCGGAAATGTCGTTTTTCCGGCTTGAAGATAATATGGAATTGGCGGAAAACTTTGTGGTATATCTCCTCAAATGGGCGCTAACCCATTGCCGGGAAGACCTTGAGTTTTTTAACGCGCAGATTAAGCCGGGGCTTATCCAAACGCTGGAACACGTTGTGCAGTCAAAGTTTACCCGCATCACCTATACCGATGCAGTGAAAGAACTAGAAAAACACGCTTCCGAGTTCGAGTTTAAGCCGTTCTGGGGCTGCGACCTTCAAAGCGAACACGAAAAATATTTAACCGAGCAGGTGTTTAAAGGTCCCGTTATCGTAACGGATTATCCTAAAGAAATAAAAGCTTTCTATATGAAGCAAAATGAAGACGGCAAAACGGTACGGGCGATGGATGTGCTGGTGCCGGGACTGGGAGAAATTATTGGCGGTTCCGAACGGGAAGACAACCTTGCCGCGCTGGAAACCCGTATGACCGAACTCGGGCTCGATATAAAAAATTACTGGTGGTATTTGGACTTACGTCGTTACGGAACGGTGCCGCACTCAGGCTTCGGTCTCGGATTTGACCGGCTGCTCCTCTATGTTACCGGTATGGCGAATATCCGCGATGTTATTCCGTATCCGCGGACTCCTAAGTCTGCGGAATTTTAACCTCAGCAACGTGTCGTACCGCACAAAAGCGTGCTTGTACGTACCGTATGCACACGGACCGACCGTAAAACCGGCAGTATGAGTAACCGTTCGTGGAACACCGAAGCGCTCGTGCTGTCGGTTTCTTCTTTTAGTGGCGACCATCGGAATGTGTCGCTTCTTGTGCCGCAGGAACACGGGTGTACGATTATACCGGCAACCCTTTTTGGCGGCGCACGGAGTAAACTGCGGGGAATGGTTTCGGCGTATCAGAGCGGACGAGTATGGCTGTATTCAAACCCGATCAAAAATTCACATAAAATTACCGATTTTTCGGTGAGCGCCTACCGGATGGAGCTGCGAGAAAGTTTAGTTCGCAGTTGGTGCGCCGCCGTGTGCAGCGAAATCACAATAAAGACCTGCGGCACGGTAAACTGGCAGCTGGTAAACGCTTTTTTGGACGGGCTATGCGTGTCCGACGATGCAGGATGCGAGCGGGGACTGTTGCGCTTTTTATGGCGGCTATTGCAGACAGCAGGCCTTGCCCCCGATATCTTTCACTGCGGCGCTTGCGGCACCGAGATTGCGGCGAACGCTGCGGGGTATAGGAGGGGCGCTGCCGCGATTGAGAGCGCCGGTGCGGGGATCGGCGGCAGGAGTGTCGCCAATGCTACGGGATGGAGAAGCAGTGACGCCGCATCCTGCCCAGCTGAGAGCGGCGATAGGAGAACCACGGTAAATGCGACGCCATGCCCAGCGGAAACGTGCTGCGTTGTGTATAGCCCCGCAGAGGATGAATGCTTTTGCACTTCATGCCGCCGCTTCGATGCCCATACGTTTCCGCTTTCTGTAGAAGCGTTTGGGTATTTATATGCCGTAACGGAACAAGCGCCCGGGTATTCGCGGCATTTACCGCTCGGCCCCGCCGCGTATGGAGAACTCAAGCGCTTCCTCTTCTTTTTAACCGAAAAGATGGTCGGTGCGCCGCTTAAAACATTTCAGATGGGGTA